>CAMZKG010000280.1 GCA_947311105.1 uncultured Saprospiraceae bacterium | reverse complement strand
TTTTTATCACGTAGCCTAGCTACGCTTCAAAAAAAATAGCTTCAACATACACAAAAATGCCTATTTTCTGTCTAAAAATAGGAGCACCTAAACAGTTACAGTTTTTAAATAATCATCTAGGGAACAAGAAAAATCGTATAAAAGTTGAAAAAAAAGCCGTACTTTTAAAAAGTACGGCTTTTAGTTTTTTAGTAGATGTTGCGATTCGTTATTTAAATTTCTGTACTTGAGTTTAACAGCATTATGTTGTCGGTAATCTCAGGCATTTTAAGTACCGCAACTTGAGTTAGTTCGATTTGATATGGAAGTTTTTATTTTTAAACTCTTCGTTATTCCAAGTTTCTAATTCGCCTTTGAGTTTTGCTGCAATCGACTGGCAAGCCATATCTAACTCCGCTTGAGAGCTGGACGAGATGGCCACAACTACTAAAGTGTCAGTTGGTGAGCCCGGCCCTAGGCGGTAGTGTATTGCCATCCTGTGGATGTCAAATTGTTCAAAACTGGATGAAATGATGTCGTCCAATTCCATTTTTGCCATGGTTGCTTGGGCTTCATGGTCATTTTTAGGTTTAAATTCTAACTTTTTGTCACCAAAAGAGCTAGCAAAAGAGCAGGTGAAAAAATCTTTTTTCGAGACAAAAGAGATAACGTCTTCAAGATTGATTGGCTTGGGGGTCAATTTAATCTGAGCGTGCGATTGTGCCATAATAGAAGGATAGTTTATGGGCAATTTAGTTTAAAAAATGTTCTTTTGTTGTTAGAACAATTGTTTAACGTTAATAACAATTAAAATGTTTGAAATTTTGGGGGGGATAAAGGAGGTAAAGTTAAAAAAAAAGAAAGTGCCCGGAGCGGGACTTGAACCCGCACGACCGTGAAGTCACAGGATTTTAAGTCCTGCGTGTCTACCAATTCCACCATCCGGGCCTATCTCTTTTGATAGACAACCTATTGATTAACAATAGGATTTTATCTAGTTTTAGTCAAAAAGACCAAAAAAATACCTTCTCGAAAGAAGGCATTTGAGCGAATGACGAGACTCGAACCCGCGACCCCGACCTTGGCAAGGTCGTGCTCTACCAACTGAGCTACATTCGCATTTCCATAAGAAAGAACTTCATCTTCCCTTAAATGGGATTGCAAAGGTAATGATTCTTTAATCTTCTTTGCAAGTTTTCTGTAGTTTTTTTTTTACTTTTTTTGTAATTAATTTTATAGTTGAAGATAAATGGTACGAAGAGCCTAGTTATTTGTGCCGAATTTTAAGGTTTATTTATTTTTTTGCGAAAGCTTAATCTTGCGTAAAGTCTCATTTTTTCTTTTGTAGTAATAGTAGGTCTCTATCTGCGCCCGAATAGGTAGATCCGAATCGGTAGATTTGTAGGAAATGGAACTGCCATCATCCAGAACCCTAGCTTTAATATTGTCAGACCATTGAATTCTTATATAGTCTTTGATTTCCTTTTTTAGGAGCTCATCTAAGACGGGAAAAGCTGTTTCTACACGCCCCGATAGGTTTCTGTGCATCAAATCCGCTGAAGATAGATATATCTTGTCTTCGCCACTGTGATAAAACTCAAAAACACGGCTGTGTTCTAAAAAGCGATCCACAATGCTTATCCCTTCAATCTTATCACTTATTTTGGGGATGCCAGGGACAAGACAGCAAATTCCGCGAATAATGAGTTTGATTTTTACGCCAGCTTGACTTGCGTGGTAGAGTTTTTGGATGATTTCTGGATCTTGTAAACTATTACTTTTTATGGTTATTTTTGCCTTTTTACCCATTTTTGCTTGACGGGTTTCATAGTCAATCAAGCCTTCTAGCGTACTCCTTAAGTTAAATTGTCCCACTAGTAAGTGTCTGAAATCATGCGGAGGTTTCTTAAAATTTTCTAGATAATAAAATACGCCCGCTGCTTCTTTTGTTATGCGGTTGTCTGCTGTAAATAAGCCGAAATCGCTATATATCCTTGCGGTGCCTTCATGAAAATTGCCTGTGCTCATATAAGTGTAAAGCTTAGGCTCACCATCTTCTAGTCTCCTAAAAAGAGCCAATTTGGAGTGGACTTTAAGCCCTGGGAAGCTATAAATAACTCGAACGCCTGCTTTTTCTAGCTTTTCGCCCCATTCTAAGTTGTTTTTTTCATCAAACCGTGCTTTGACTTCAATAAAAGCGGTGACCTGTTTGCCTGCTTTGACGGCATCCATGAGCGCTTGTTGAATTCTTGATTTTTTGGCGGTACGGTATTGGATAATTTTGATGTGGGTGATATTCGGGTCTTTAGCTGCTTCTTCGAACAGTCTAATTACACTTTCATAGGAGTTGTAAGGAAAGTTGATCAGATGGTCTTGCTCTCGGAAAGCAGAAAAAATATCCTTCGCTTTTTCTAATGGGGGATAAGGTAGAGGAGGCAAAGGGCGATATTTTAGATCTTTACGCCCAAAATCCGGAAAGCTAAAGAAATCAAAATTATTATGGTATCGACCTTCCGGTAAAAGGTCTAATTTGTCCATGCCAAACGTTTCCGAAAGGAAATTCAAAAAGTGCTTCGGCATATTGCGGTCATAAACCAACCTTGAAGCAGGGCCGACATTTCTTTTGGAGAGACTATCGCGTATTTTTCCGATTAAGTCTCCCGAAAATTCATCATCTATGTATAATTCCGCATCACGGGTTAGTTTGATACTGTACGTATCTATCACATCATAACCCGGAAACATCCAACTTACGCTCTGGCGTACAATATCGTCCAACATGATGATGCATTTACCTTTTTTGCGGCTGGGCAATTGGATAAATCTTGGTATTGCTTTGGAAGGGATATTGACAATGGCATATTGAGTGGCGGAAGTCGGTTTGTTCTTTTCCTTGAGCATGATGGCTAAATATAGCGACGCATTATTCAGGAAGGGACGTATTTTGTTTTTGACGAGTAAAACGGGCTGAATATAAGGCAACAACTTGGCATGAAAATAATTTTCAATGAAGTCCATTTGCTCCTTGTTTAGGTCTAATCTACGTAGTAGGCTTATTTTTTGCTTGCGCAATTCGGGGATAGTATCGTTGAAGATACGGCTAAATTCTTCTTGTTGTTCATTGACGATACTATGTATTTGTTTGAGCGTTTCCTTTGGGTCAAATCCCAGTTCTTTTTTGGTTTTCTTGCCAATTCGTATCAAATTACGCATTTGACCTATTCTAACTTTGAAGTATTCGTCTAGATTAGAAGAAAATATTGCTAAAAACTGAACTCTGCTTAAGAGTGGTACGGATTTGTCTTTAGCTTCTTGCAGTACACGATGGTTAAAGTGTAGCCAGCTAATATCCCTATGCAGGTAAGGATATTGTTTGTTTGATTTGTTCATTGGAAATTGATTCGATTCTAAAAATTCCGTTTCCCACATAGTATTCAGTTTGATAGTTTGATGGTCAAATATACTGACAATCAATCAACCTTTCTGCAAAAATTAATCCTTTTTTTTGGTTTATTGTTGCTTGGGGGCTTTTGGACTTTCGCTACTTAAGGTTACGCAACGCTGCAACGTGCTAATGTCGATTATACCGTTATTTCTGCCATGCCGTTACATCTGTTAAAGCGATGTTGGAGTTATTTGGTGCTTGGATCTTAGGATTTAAGAGTTTTTTGACGTTTAATTAGCACGTAGCCTAGCAATGATTCAAGAAATGGCCTTAGTGTGTTTGAGCCGAAAAATAGTAAAATTGTGATGCGAAGCCTATATTTTCAATGGTCTCCCTGCATTATAGTTGGCCATTGACGTTGTTTAAATACAGCTTTTACAAAATAATCTTGACTCTTAAGAAAAATATATATATCTTGCGCTTAATATGAAGGGCTAAACCCTTGCTGTTGGCTTTTTTTGCCTGGGAGTGGTGGTGGGGGCTGTTGGGAGCAGGCAAAAAGGAAGAAAACAAAACCAAGATTTAGATAAATGTCAGTTTTTTTTTAAATTTATGATTGAGAAATATTTGTACAGATAAACAGGATGGTAAATGTTAAAACAAATGAAGAGATATACAGCAAATTATGCCTTTACTAATCCAAATTTTGTAGTTCAGAACTTTGTAGAAAACGAGATTGAGATACAAGGTAAAGCATTGTTATTTGTTTTAAAGAATATCCTGCAAAGAGGATTTCCGACTATATTATCAGAATATTTGCAAGGTGAATTGGGGGAGACTCATGCGGTAGAAGACTTTAGAAAGCCATTTGTTTTCATAAGTCCAAATCCACCAAAATGGATAAATACTATTAAAGGTGATGAAGAAAATCAGTATTTTCCAGCAAGAGAATTTTTAGAAGAAATCATTCCAAGAGATTTTGGTGAATATTCATTCATACAAACTTTGTTGCTTCCTGAAGTTGAGATAAATGAAATTGTTGGAGAAGTTAATGGTGATTTTGTCAACCAACAGGTAGATTTTTATTTCCCACAAGCTAGACTTGTCATCGAAATTGATGGACAACATCACATATTAAATGATATTACACGAGCAGGAGACCAGAACAGAGACGCATATCTAACATCGAAGGGATTTAAAGTAGTTAGAATTACAACAAATGAGATAAGGAATGGAGGCTATAAACTGAAAATTGACCAGATAAAAAATCATTTTAAAACTAAAAGAATTTCTAAAAGTCTTAATTTATATAAACAAACTTATGAATTGATAAAAAATGATGATATAACCGACCTAACTATAAAGCGAAAAATTCTGCCATCCGCAATAATTAGATTTCAAATACTTCTTATTGACTTCTTGCTTAATAAGTATCTAGCTTTAGATGAGAGTTGGAGTTTCAATTTTATCATCAGAAAGAATGAAAAATTGGAGGGATTTGCAGAGTTGGCATTGGAAGACTTTTTTATTTGGTATGGACAGCTTTATAAGCTAAAGAACAAAAAAGAATTTAAAAAACCTAATTATCAAGTAAGATATATTTATTCGTTAGATGATTTCGATACTACATCAAATGTGATTAATGTTGATTTTAGCTTATTTGAACGGTGGACAGATGAAAATACGTTATACCCAGATTTGATTATTGTTCGTACCGATTATTTCGGAGCAGAAAAGAATTATTTCAAAGTAAGCTGCACAACTCCAATTCAATACAAAGTAACAGTAGACGATAAACCGATATTGGAATTTTTTCTGAAGAACATTTTTGAGAAACCGTCATTTAGAGAAGGGCAATTTCCAATTATCTCAAATGTATTAAGTAGAAATGATACAATAGGTTTGCTTCCAACAGGTGGGGGGAAATCTATGTGTTATCAACTTCCTTGTTTACTTCAGCCAAGTGTTAGCTTCGTTGTTTGTCCTATTAAATCTTTGATGTACGACCAACAGCTTAATATGAAGTCATCTTATGTAACCAATATCAATTCCATTACGAGTGACTTATCCGCAGAAGAAAAGACCAAAGTCCAAAACGAATTTGCACAAGGAAAATATTTATTTATTTGGATTTCACCAGAACGATTTCAAATAAAAAAATTTAGAGAATACATTGTTGATGTTAACTCCAAGCTTTCGATTTCCTACGCTGTCATTGATGAAGTACATTGCATGTCAGAATGGGGGCATGACTTTAGGACATCATACCTTAATCTGACAAAAACTATTCAAAGGTTTTGTCCAAGTTTCAAGTTTATTGGATTGACAGCTACTGCATCCGTAAATGTTTTGAAAGATATTAAAGTTGAATTTTCAAGAAATGAAAGAAATTTAGGGGATGAAAACATTAAGTCTTTGCTGGATTATAGTCGAAAAGAATTAGAATTTAAAATTGTGGTTGACCAAAATAATAAAAGCAACAAACTAATAGAAATTATTAAAAGGGAGAATATCCTAGAAGATAAGAATAATGCTTGTTTAGTATTCACCCCTCACGTAAACGGTAGTTATGGTTGTTACGATGTAGCAAGCAATATTGACAGAATATCAAAAGGAAAAACTAAATGGTATTCAGGAAAAGTTCCGAAAATACCTGAGTACGATGATAAAGGGCAAAAAACTGGAAGGAAAGTTGCTGTAATGAGCGAAGAAGATTTTAAAAAATATAAAATAGACGTACAAGCAAATTTTAAACAGAATAAATTCCCACTACTTGTTGCCACCAAGGCGTTTGGAATGGGTATTGATAAGAATAATATTAATTATACAGTCCATTATGGAATACCAAGTTCTGTCGAAGCACTTTATCAAGAAGCAGGAAGAGCTGGGAGGTGGACGGATAGTAACAAAAAAGCAAAATGTTATGTTCTTTATTCACAAGAAACCACGGATGAAAAAAACGTAAAAAAGCTCTTTGAATTAGAGACAACTTTTACCGAGATAAAAGCTATAAATGAAAACGTGAAATGGAATGGACGAGATGTATTTAGACAGATATTTTTATTCTTGCAGGGACAACGAGATGTGAATGAAGATTTTAGGGCAGTTAAATTAATAATTAATAATTATTTCAAGCCTTGTTCAAAACAAAAAATTTGGTTTTCAACTGTCTCAAATGAACTTAGGTCTATTGGCTTTTCGGGGACAAATGAACGGCTGAAAGAAGTTGCACAAAAAGCAATTTATAGACTTGTAATATTAGGTGTTGCCAAAGATTGGACAACTGATTTTGTCAATCACTATGAAATAGAGTTCGGTGCAATTGATGAAAAAAATATCTACTCTTCCTTACTAAAATTTATTTCCAAGTATCAGGCAGACATTAATCTTAACCAAGAGTTAAATCAAATTAATCAAAGCACGATACTTGATAAGTCAATTTGGTATTTATTAAAGTGGACTTTTGAAAACATTGCATATAACCGGAAACAATCTTTGAAAACTCTTGCCGATTGGTGTGATGAATTTGAAGAAATTGGAAACGAGGCATTCAAACGAAGGATAGATAACTATTTCAGGTTCACAGGTACTACTTTTATATTTCAACATGTTGCCGAAAATCCAAGAGAATTTAAAAGATGGTTTGAAGTATTTTATGTTGGAAGAGACTTAATTGAAGATAAAGAAGGTACTTTTATTGCAAAAATTTCAGACGAGAAAATAAAACGAGACGAATTTGAAAGGCTTAGGGACAGTTTAAGCCGGTTTTTGGAAAGTTATAGAAATAATGTAGGACTCAACATTATTAGTGGTCTTATTAGGTTAAGTTTAGGCAGTTATGAAAATCAAGACGGAAAGGAAAGATTTGAATATGGATTGTCCTTTGTTAAAGATAAATTTTCTAAATTTCACCAATTAGAAATTATTGAAAAAATAAAGAAATTCGGAGACCATTTATCTGAAGAAAATAAGGCAAGCCTATGTTTTTCAATTATGAAATTTTACCCTGACCTACTTGAAGAGCTTGCAGATTATTATGGACTTTTTTACTTGCTTGATGATACGATATCAAGTAAAGTAAGTCAACTTAAAAATTTAAACAAAAAACTATATGAAGAGTTCGAGCAAATTGGATCGATTTAATAACACGCTTAATGACTTAGAAGGTGAGTTGGTGAAACTTAGAGATACATCTAAGGCTTATATGAAATTACAAGAATTGTCATCTTCATATAAATTGATTTTAGACCAATTTGAACAAAGTAGTTCTGCATTGCAAGATTTGGCTAAGAAGCAGGTAGTTAAGCATCACGAAATTAAAAATTTACTAGATGAGATTAGTGGTGAAAATGAAAAGAGCTATCAGCAATTGAAAGCTCTAAATGATGAAATTGGCAAAAGTCTCAATTTGTCTTTAGAAGAACTAAGAAAAGAAAATCGTCAGTTCTATTTAGACTTTGAGAAAGTTGTTAGAATTAAACTTGAAGAACATAAATCAGAGATTAAACAGCTCATCAAAAATGAACGGTTAAGAGTTAAAGAGATGATAGGTGATAAGGTAGATATGCAGACCGATTTACTAAATAAGTACCACAAAAAGACAAATAATACGGTCTTGCTTTTTGGAATTATTTCTATTCTCTTACTGATTGGGGGGCTTGTTAAACAATTCATGTAAATTGATAAAAGAAAGCAAGCACCGAACAAAAACTAAAACGGCAATAAGGGGCACTTTTTTAGAAAGGTTTAAGAAACCCTAGTTTTTAATCTACCCGCTTAGTATTTTAATCTTTCATGCTTTGGCTCGCCAAGGTTTCTCAAACCGAACACCATGAAGCTTCAGCCCCCCCCCAAAAACCTTACACTTCAATCAAAGCGTCCTGTTTATCTGGTGCTTGAAAATGGCCGATAGGATTTAGGTTTAGTCCATGCTCTTGGGCAAAAAGTTCAAAATCATTTTGAGATGTACGCTCAACGGCTACTAGCAAACCGCCACTAGTTTGTGGGTCGGTAAGTATAGTTCGTTGATAATCAGTAAGTTGTCCGACAACATGTCCGTAGCTTGCCCAATTTCTTTTACTGCCACCAGGGTAACAATTTTGGTTGATGTAGTAGTCAATAACATCTTTTCCCAGCAATGGGATGGCATCAAAATCAATTTTTGCTTTGACATCAGAAGCTTCACACATTTCTTTTAGGTGCCCCAAAATGCCAAATCCAGTGACATCTGTAAGCGCTTTTACGTAAGGTAATTTTGCGAAAGCAGCCCCTATCTTGTTCATGACGACCATAGAATCACGAGCGATATTTTTGTGTTCAGGTTTTAGGATTTTGCGTTTTTGGGCGGTCGCTAGGATGCCGACGCCGATGGGTTTGGTTAGGTAAAATATGCAATCTTTAGTTGCACCGCCATTTTTCTTAAGTTGGTCAATAGAAACACGCCCAGTCACAGCCAAGCCAAAAATAGGTTCGGGGCTATCAATACTATGTCCACCTGCGAGCGGGATACCAGCTTCTGCACAGGCTTTGCGGGCACCTGACACCACTGCATTGGCGACTTCTGGTGGTAATTTGTCAATCGGCCAGCCTAGAATAGCAATAGCCATAAGTGGCTCACCACCCATGGCATAAATATCGCTGATGGCATTAACGGACGCTATGCGACCAAAATCTTCGGGGTCATCCACTATGGGCATAAAAAAATCAGTAGTGGAGATGATGGCTGTACCGTCCCCTAGGTCAACGACTGCAGCGTCATCTCGCTCGCCATTTCCGACGATTAAATTTGGAAAAATGGCGGCAGTAGAAGTTTCTTTAACTTCAAGAATTTTATCCAAGACCTTAGGAGAGATTTTGCAGCCACAACCAGCACCATGGCTGTATTCGGTCATTTTTATGTCGGAAATATTTATCATTTGTTCATTTTTTGGTTATCTCATTTTTTTGGCGCAAGCCTTCAATGCCTTGCTTGATAAACTTAGCTCCAAACACCGAATTCGGCTATTTCATGAGAAAGAAGGGCGAAGATACAGTTTTTTTTGGGAGAGTTCACTTGCGTGAAAATATATGGATTTTTTCGGAATGTCAAATTCTACTATATTTTTATGTCCTAAAGGCTGGTAATTTGCTGGTATATGGTATGTTAAGAATGGTGAAAAAATAAATATATGTAAATTAGTCTGTCACATTTGTGATTTTTATTATTTTTTTTATATCTTTGCCGCTAGATATTAGTTTGTAACTGTTCAGGTGTTTTTTTGAGCAAAAAATACGTCAGGTTAGATCAGGTACATTAAATTTTGTAAAAAAATCTTTCGATGAAAAACTTTCTTATTGGCTTGTGGGCTGCTTTAACCGCACTCTGTTTTTGGGGGTGGAGCCATGCCAAGAGTACTTGCTGTGTAACGACCGCGGCGGTTGTTGCTCCAGTTAAGGTTATTAAAAGTCACGGTCCATTGGTCTTTAATTGGGCAAGCGGAGCGGCTGTGACTAGTAGTTCTTTTCCCGCCTATCGTGATTCACTTTTAAGCTTATTAGGTAAGGATGATAAATTTGAGATTGTGGGGCTATATACTAAAGATGAAAAAAATACTTCGTCTTTTGAAAACATGGGCTTGGCAAGAGCGAATGAGACAAAGAAGTTGTTTATGGATTATTTGGCGGAAGACAGAATTGTCCTAAAATCCAAGCTACAAGATGGTATCGCCAAAAAAGATGAGCTTTTTGCTGCGGTTAATTTTAGGCCTTTGCGCAACTCCAAATCTATTGTAGAAATTGATGATAAAGTAGTCATCTACTTTCCACTTAATTCATCTTCTAAGCTGAATAGCCAAGAAATCGAATCGTATTTGGATAACGTTGCCGAAAAAGTAAAATCTAGTGGTGAAACTGTTGATTTGACGGGCCATACTTGCGACCGTGGAGATGCCAAGCGTAATTTACGGTTGGGGCAAAAAAGAGCTAAGATTATTGCTGACTACCTGAAGAGCAAGGGGGTTCCAGCATCTCAATTGAAAACCAATTCCAAAGGAGAAACGGATCCTATGGTGCCGAATACTTCTGAAGAAAACCGTGTCAAGAATAGAAGAACTGTCTTGAGAATTTTAAAGAAACATTAAAACAAAAACAGAACAAAAATGATGTATTTATTTAGTCTTTGTGATTTATCATTCTTGCAAGCTGCTATAGCCATTTTATTGCCTGCTGCGGTTGCATTTATGATTGGTAAGCTTTTGTGGGGCGCTTACAAATCTAAGTACTATGCCCTAATGAGTGATATCGAAGGATATAAAACTAAGGTTGGAGCCCTTGAAAATAAAGTGAATGGGTTAAACACTGACCTTAATGGTGCTCGCACTGAAATTGAAACGATTAATGCTAATAGCTTGAAGGTTAAAAGCCAGCTTGAGTCTCGCATTGCTAATTTGGATGGAGATTTGGTATTAGCAAAAAATAATACGCTTAAACTAAAGACGGATCATGAAGGACAAGTGAGTGGCTTTATGTCAAAATTGTCTTTGTTTGAAACTGACTTGAAGTCTGAAAAAAGTGCGCATGCTAAGTTGAAAGCCAATTTAGAAGGTCAAATCTCTAACCATAAAGCTACTATCGCTAAGCTTGAAGCTAATTGGAAAGCAGAGAAAAATTCGACTGCCAAAATGAAGTCTGATTATGAGTCTCAATTGGGCGAGTATCGCACCAAAGTGAGTAACTGGGAAAGCAAATATGCTACTTTAGAAGAGTCTATGGCAAGTATGAAGTCTGACTATGAGTCTCAGTTGGGCGAGTATCGCACACAGGTGAGTAATTGGGAAAGCAAATATGCTACCTTAGAAGAATCTATGGCAAGTATGAAGTCTGATTATGAGTCTCAATTGGGCGAGTATCGCACACAAGTGAGTAATTGGGAAAGCAAATATGCTACCTTAGAAGAATCTATGGCAAGTATGAAGTCTGACTATGAGTCTCAGTTGGGCGAATATCGCACACAGGTGAGTAATTGGGAAAGCAAATATGCTACCTTAGAAGAATCTACTGGCAAGATGAAGTCTGATTATGAAATGCATATAGGAAACTATAAGACACGCCTAGTCAGTTTTGAAAGTAGCATTAAGTCAGGCAATGACGCCGCTGCGAAATTAAAAGCGGACTACGAGAAGCAGTTGAATGACTATAAGTTACGTTTTGTGACTCTTGAGAATAAGTTGAAAGCGGAGGAAGAAGCGGCTAAGAAGCTGAAAGCAGATTATGAAGGACAAATAGGAAGTTATAAGACACGCCTAGTTAGCTTTGAAAATAGCATCAAATCAGGCAATGACGCTGCTTCTAAGCTAAAAGCGGACTACGAGAAGCAGTTGAATGACTATAAGTTACGTTTTGTGACTCTTGAGAATAAGTTGAAAGCGGAGCAAGAAGCGGCTAAGAAGCTGAAAGCAGATTATGAAGGACAAATAGGAAGTTATAAGACACGCCTAGTTAGCTTTGAAAATAGCATCAAATCAGGCAATGACGCTGCTTCTAAGCTAAAA
>CAMZKG010000279.1 GCA_947311105.1 uncultured Saprospiraceae bacterium | reverse complement strand
TTTTGGAAGGGATTTCTTTTTATTCATACACCTTCAAATTTTGCCTTAATCAAGGAAGACGTTGGAGGCGTGGCAGGCTACGTCGGAGTATTGTTTTTTTACCGAACCATTGAAGTATCGAAACCTGAGTAAATTATTTAAGTTTCGGTAGTTGTTGAGCTTACTCCGAAAAGTCATTGTAGTCTCTAACTAAGGAATGGAGCTAAACTTTATTTTGTCCAACTGTGCAATCATGCAATTGCTCAACTGAAACCAGCCTAACCCTGTACATCGTAAGCCGCTACACAGAAACTTTAGAAGCTATCAAAAGACAACTGCCATGGATTCAAATGAAGCCATGGCAGTTTGTCATTCCTAACTTAAACCAAAATATTATCTGTGGATTTCGATGTATCCGCTGTACCGCTTACCAGCTCCATTGTCCCAAACATAGAAGTAAGTTCCATCAGGTACTGGAGCAGCATCTTGAATCCATTTTCCGTCCCAAGTGTTATCGTAATTTTCTTTTTCGTAAACTAAATTACCCCATCTATTGTATATTTTCAATACATTCTTAGGATAATCTTGAGCTCCTTTAATAACAAAGAAATCATTAATTCCATCGTCATTTGGAGAGAATCCATTCACAAAGTTCAATTCTGTACACAAAACATAAACCTGAACGATAGCGGTATCACAAGATGAATTATTACAAATTTCATATTGAAATTCATCAGGCACCGAGCTACAATATCCAGGATTAGGTGTATAAATCGCAAACCCTAAACTATCTACAGCTACTGTACCGTTTGTCGGATTAGCAATAATATTGATCTCATACATATCGGATGGAATCACGTCATTGTCCAAGATTCTAATGCCTACCGGCGTATCGACTGTGGTGGTATCCACATCATCCACTGCCACAACTACAGGCTCTGGTGGCGCAGCAGGGAGTATCGTTAAGTAAACCGTTGCCGTATCACAAGCAATAGGGAGTCCATCATCACAAATGACATATACAAACTCATCATTACCAAAATAGTCTTGGTCTGGTGTATAATTGTATGTACCATCCGCATTGATGACAACTGTACCGTTGCTAGGGTCCGAAACAGGAGTAATGGTTGCGTTAAAGCTATCCCCTTGCGGGTCAAAATCGTTGAGCACCAAACTCCCCATAATACTTGTATTCATCGGCCCGAAGCCAGCATCGTCATTGGCAAAGACTAAGTTATTCGGTGTACTTGGAAGCACTTCAATAATCACCATAGATGTATCACACAAAGGTGGCACCGCATCATCACAAACGACATAGTAGAAAGTATCCAGACCTATAAATCCAGGGTTCGGATTATAAATAAATGAACCGTCAGGATTAATGTTAACCGTACCATTAGAAGGCGGAACGACAGGAATAGTATCTATCACAATACCGTCACCATCAGGGTCTCCATCATTTGTGGTTATTTGTCCAGTTACAGGTACATCCTTCAACGTAGTTCCATTATCGACCACACCGATAGGTGGATTATTAGTTGTTGTATCGATTCCAATCACCGTAATATACACATCCGCTGTATCACAAGCTTGTGGCGTCCCTGTGTCACAGATACGGTAGGTAAATACATCTTCACCGACAAAGTCTGTATTCGGTGTATAAGTATAAATACCCGCAGCATTTATCGTAACCGTACCATTCGCTGGTTGTGCGACCAAGTCCGTATCCACACTAAACGCATTACCTTGTGGGTCTTCATCATTGGTGACTACTGAACCAGACACTTCGATATTTTTCAAAGTCTGATTGATATCATTCTTGGCGACAACGGTATTTTCTGCCATAATCGTCAAGTAAACTGTCGCTGTATCACAAGCTTGTGGTGTTCCGTCATCACAAATCGCATAAACAAATTGATCATTTCCTACAAAGTCTTCATCAGGAGTATAGGTGTATGATCCATCAGGATTGATAACGACCGTACCGTTCATCGGATTGACTACAGGTGTGGTGTTTACAGTTTGAGTATTACCTTCAGGGTCGGTATCATTTGCCGTAAGGCTACCTAAAATAGGCTGATTAATTTGACCAGTTCCTGCGTCATCCGTAGCCACCGTAATATTAATACCAAGATTAGGCATCACATCAATCGTAACAGTCACCGTATCACATAATACAGGTGTGCCGTCATCACATATTTGATACGTAAACACATCGACTCCTTCAAAGCCTGCATTTGGCGTATAGGTATAGGTTCCGTCTGCATTTATCACTACCGAGCCATTAGATGGGTCAGAGACAGGCGTGGTATTTATCGTAAGATTATCTCCATCAGGGTCGCTGTCGTTGGGCAACAAACTACCAGAGACTGGATTATCAACAAAAGTCAAATAATGATCCGCTATACCTACAGGTGGATTATTGTCAGGATTTTTGGTATCAAAAATCGTAATATCTACTCGTGCCGTATCACATACTTGTGGCAGTCCATCATCACACACTTGATACTCAAAAACATCATGTCCTGTATAATTGGTATTAGGCATATAAACATAAGTACCATCAGGATTGATGACGACGGAGCCATGTTGTGGTTCTGTCACCAACACAGGATTTACGGTCATGCTATTACCTTCTGGCTCAACATCATTGGTCAAGACATGCCCCATGACAGAGACATTTACTTCGGTTTGGTTAATATCATTTTTGGCAAACAAAGTATTATCCCCTTCCACAATAATAATAACCGTATCTCTACAACAAGTATTACTCGTATCAATGAACACTACAGTGTTAATACCTGGAGTACCAGCAATAGTCATTTCTGTACCTGTCATAAAGGAAGCATAATTAGGCTCAATATGTGTGGGCTGCCCAGTAGCAGTAGTTATCACATCCATACTTCCGTAAATGCTAGGATTCCAGACGCCGCCTTTTAACACTCCATTATCCACCAGCCAATTTCCGTTAGGCTCCCACAAATTCATCGAGTCTGCAAGCGCATTAATATCAGCAAATGCACCAGAATAGGTAGTGCCACTTACATTCCAAGCATCCAGATTGTATGGCCCACTAGTACCGCCTCCTGCACCAAAGAAAGAATAATACACAAAGGTATCTTTTGCGCAAGCGCTTAGACCAATGTTATAAGGCAAGCCATTGACAGCAATTTCATACAACTGCGCATCAGTAAACGCCAAGCCTAGACATACAGGGATATCCGTCGTACTAGCGGAAAAATGCAACGTATCATCACTAACAATATCTGTACATCCCGAACATGGTAATATGCCTGCATCTATATCAACATTATTTTCTCCAGCCCCCAAAGTAATCAAACTTGAATAGCCATTCATATCGATATCACTATCTTTTGTGGCGTCTCCACCAGCACCTTGCGGCGAAACAACCTGCCCACCTAACAAAATGTGTATCTTATAGTCTCCTAGTACTAGGTCTGTAAAGCTATAAAAGCCCATATTGTCCGTAACAGTCGTAGCAATCACATTACCCATGGCATCAATCAACTCCACCGTGACACCATTCATACCACTTTCTGGCGCATCCTGAATACCATCTTGGTTAACATCATTCCAAACATAATCACCTACACTTCCCAGAGTATAGGCCATATCAATATCCGTATTATTCTCTCCAGCTGCTAAGGTAATAGTTCCTGTTTGACCAGAGGCATCGCCATCACTATCTAACGCAGCATCTCCACCGGCTCCTTGAACAACAGTTCCGTAGCCAGTAGGATTGACAAATTGAATGCTATAGTCGCCAGGATTCAAACCACCAAAGCTATACATTCCGGCAGCATCTGTCAAAGTAGAGTCTATAATGGCTCCTGTATTATCTTTCAAATAGACTTTTACATTTTCTATGCCTGGCTCACCTGCATCTTGGATGCCATCATGGTTCAGATCTTGCCACACGTAATTACCTATAGAAGCGCCTACTAAGTACAAGCCCATATCAAAACTTGGATTATCTTCTCCTGCTCCTAAAACAAATGGAATTAATCCAGCAATGTCGCCATCGCTATCCAAAGCATCATCACCTATATTTTGGGGAGAGACCGAATAAACATCTATCACCACATGAATCTGATAAGAACCACCTGGCAAATGATTAAAATTATACATTCCGCCACCAGCGGTGATGATAGAGTCCAGTACTGCACCTACACCATCTAATAAATATACTTTCACTCCATCAATCCCTGCTTCTCCAGCATCTTGAATACCGTCTTGATTGGTATCATTCCAAACAAAATCACCTATAGCACCCAGTGTCAATCCCATATCAATAGCCTGATTACTTTCACCACTAGCTAGAGTTATTGTGCCCGTTTGCCCTGTGGCATCACCATCACTATCCGTAGTGGTGCCTATTCCTTGCGGAACAACCCCATAACCCATTGGCAAAACAAATTGTACACTATAATCTCCTGCCCCCAAGTTATTAAAACTATAGAAACCAGAAGCATCCGTCAAAGTAGAGTCTATGATAGTTCCTGTATTATCTTTCAGGTAAACCTTTACGTTTGCGATACCAGGCTCTCCTCCATCTTGAGATGCATTTTTATTTTCATCCAGCCACACGAAATTGCCTATCGAGCCATTGGTTTGATACAATCCCATATCAAGAGTCAGGTTATCTTCGCCAGCGCCTAGTGCAAAAATCGATGTCAATCCCGTCACTACATCTCCATCACTATCTACATCATCAACACCTGCATCCTGCGGCGAAGCATAATAACCAGCTGAAATATCAAATTTTATTTGATAATTACCTGCGGGTAAATTAAGGAATAAGTATCCTCCTCCGCCTGCGGTTATTGTCGAATCAAGGACTGTTCCCGCTCCATCCAATAGATACACCTTTATCCCATCAAATCCAACTTCACCAGCATCCTGAATACCATCTTGGTTAACATCATTCCAAACATAATCACCTACACTTCCCAGAGTATAGGCCATATCAATATCCGTATTACTCTCTCCAGCTGCTAAGGTAATAGTTCCTGTTTGACCAGAGGCATCGCCATCACTATCTAACGCAGCATCTCCACCGGCTCCTTGAACAACAGTTCCGTAGCCAGTAGG
>CAMZKG010000278.1 GCA_947311105.1 uncultured Saprospiraceae bacterium | reverse complement strand
GTGAGCGAAGCGAATATCTCAACCAACGAGCGAAGCGAGTGACCCAACCAGCAAAGTCCGGAGGACAAGCGTCTCAACCAGTGAGCGAAGCGAACGACTCAACCAACGAGCGAAGCGAGTGACTCAACCAGCAAAGTCCGAAGGACAAGCGTCTCAACCAGTGAGCGAAGCGAACGACTCAACTATTGCACCAAAGTACCGACCTTAGAACCAAGTATAATTTTTCTAAAGTTGTCATCTTTATTGATATTAAAGACATGGATAGGTAAATTATTTTCTTGACACAGCGTAAAGGCGGTCATATCCATAACGCCTAAATTCTTTTCGATTACTTCGCTAAAAGAAATCGTATCGTACTTAGTCGCTAACGGGTCTTTTTCGGGGTCGGCCGAAAAGATACCATCTACTCTAGTTCCTTTCAAGATTGCTTCGGCATTGATTTCATTTGCCCGTAAGGCGGCGGCTGAATCCGTCGTAAAATAAGGGCTACCTGTCCCCGCTACAAAAACCACAACCCGTCCTTTTTCGAGATGTCGTGTAGCACGCCTTCTGATATAAGGCTCGGCAATTTGGCGCATTTCGATAGCACTGACGAGTCTTGTATCAATGCCAACACCTTCTAAAACACTGGTCAAAGCCATGCCGTTAATGACAGTTGCCAGCATGCCCATATAGTCCCCTTGTACACGCTCTATTCCGGAGTTAGCGGCATTTAAGCCCCTAAAAATATTACCTCCACCGATGACAATAGCAATCTCCACACCTAAGTCATGCACTTCCTTAATCATTTTTGCATAATGAGTAAGCATGGTCGCTTGGATGCCAAATTTTTCTTTACCCATTAGAGTCTCACCACTCAGCTTGAGTAAAATTCTTTTATACCTTGGTTGATTCATATATTTTTTTTTGCAAAAGGTAACTATTTAGGCGCCCACAGGTTTTTGCCACAAAATAGGAACACCTAAATAGTTACGTAAAAGTATCAAAAAAAAAGCGAATTGCCTTTCGGCAATCCGCTTTAAAGCGTAATTCGTATTTTAGCCACCTACAGCGACTCGTTTGAAGTCGATCGCCGTCAATCCCTTTTCGATGCTATTCAAATAACTTTGAACAGTCTCTTTAGGATTTTTGACAAATTTTTGCCCTAGTAAAGTATTGTCTGCAAAGAACCTATTCAACTTGCCCATTGCGATTCTTTCGATCAAATCTTCTGCTTTTCCTTCGTTTCTTGCAATATCTTTTCCGATTTCGATTTCTTTTTCCACGATAGAAGCGTCCACAGCGTCTTTATTGACGGCTAAAGGATTCATGGCGGCTACTTGCATAGCGACACTACGTCCAGCATCTTCAAAAGAATCATCATTTTTCGTAAGACCTAGAAGTACGCCAATTTTGTTGCCTGCATGAATATAAGAAACCACCATCGGTGCTTCCATACGCTCATAGCTAGGGATATCCAATTTTTCACCGATCACCCCTACTTGCTCCGTAATCTTCTCCTGAATGGTTAGTCCGTTGTCCATTTTTAGCGCAAGCAACTCATCCTTGGTAGCAGGAAAATGCTCTAAAGCCATGTTAGCAAATTCTTTTGCCATAGCCACAAAGCTATCAGTCATCGCCACAAAATCAGTCTCACAACTTAGATTAAGTACAACTCCTCTTGTTTTGTCCCCGTTGACTAAAGCGATAGCCGCTCCTTCATTGGTTTCTCTATCAGCTCTTTTAGCCGAAAGCTTTTGCCCTTTTTTACGTAGTATTTCTACTGCTTTTTCAAAATCGCCTTCTGCTTCAACCAAAGCTTTTTTGCAATCCATCATACCAGACCCGGTCATTTTGCGCAATTTTGCGACTTCTTGTGCTGAGATTTTTACACTCATGATATATTATGCTTTATTTGTCAGTTAAAATTAGTCCTTCTTAGCGTCTCTTGACTTTGCTCTTTCAGAAAGCCCTTCTTGGATACACTTCACAAAGTAGTCCATGTATAGCTGGATAGACTTAGAAGAGTCATCATTACCAGGAATTACAAAATCCACCTTTCCTGGGTCAGAGTTTGTATCCACGATACCAAAAGAGATCATCTTTAGTTTTTTAGCTTCTGCCAAGGCCAAATGCTCATGGTGGATATCCACAATAAATATAGCATGTGGGATTCTGTTGATGTTTGCGATACCGCCCAAAACCTTATCCAGCTTGGCACGCTCACGCTCAAGCGTTAGACGTTCTTTTTTGGTAAGAGAAGTCAACCCTTTATCAGCCAACATCTTTTCGATGTTTTGCATTTTCTTAACAGAGCGCTTGATAGTCGCAAAGTTAGTCAACATACCCCCTAGCCATCTTTCTGCGACGTAAGGCATGTTTACTTTTCTCGCTGCTTCTGCGACGATAATTTTACCTTGCTTTTTGGTACCTACAAAAAGAATTTTTTTGCCGGACTTCACTAGCTGAGCCATTGCTTTGCCAGCTTTTTCCATCTCAGCAGAAGTTTTATTAAGGTCTATCACGTGGATTCCTTTGTTTTCCATGAAGATATAAGGCTTCATTTTTGGATTCCACTTACGTTTTTGGTGTCCAAAGTGTACTCCTGCATTTAGGAGTTCTTGACGTGTTGGAGATTGTATAGCCACTTTAATTTTTTTTTAATTGTTTGAACAAGATGAATACGACAAATAAGCCATTAACGCTTACTGAACTGGAATGACTTACGCGCCTTAGGCTTACCATACTTCTTCCGTTCTACCACACGAGCATCTCTAGTCATCAGCTTTCTAGGCTTCATGAGCGTTCTAAAATCTTCATCTATTTTTACAAGAGCTCTAGCAATACCCAACCTAATGGCTTCTGCTTGACCTCTAAATCCACCACCAAAGACATTTACGTTAATGTCATAGATAGTGAGTACATCCGCCAATTGAAGTGGCTCCAAGATGACATCATGGATATGTACTTGTGGCAAATACTCTTTATAGTCTTTACCGTTTATTGTTATTTTTCCAGAACCTTGTTTTACGTAAACACGGGCGACTGACGCCTTTCTTCTTCCGGTTGCATTGATGATTTCCATATTATTCTGTGGATTTTATTTTATTAAAGGGTCAGTTGCTTAGGTTTCTGTGCACTATGCTTGTGCTCACCACCTGCATACACAAATAATTTTTTGAACATGGCGCGTCCAAGCGTATTCTTAGGTAACATACCCTTGACAGCCATCTCGATGATACGAGTAGGATGCTTGGCCATAATTTCTTCTGCACGAGCAGATTTTTGTCCGCCTGCATAGCCCGAGAATCTCAAATAGGTCTTATCGGCCATTTTATTACCCGTAAATCTTACTTTTTCGGCATTGATGATGATGATATTGTCACCAGTATCTACATGCGGCGTGTAAGAAGGCTTGTGTTTACCCTTTAGCATTTGGGCTACTTTTGAAGCCAATCGTCCCACAGGCAAGTTGGTCGCATCAATGATGTACCAATCGTGCACGACTGTGTTCTTATTTGCTGAAATTGTCTTATAACTTTGACTATCCATTGTGATGGTTATTTTCTTCGGCTTGCGCCAAAAAGTGAAATATTTTCCTTCCTTGCGGAAAGCGGATGCAAAGGTAATTCTTTTTTTATCCAAAAACAATAGTTTTTTCAAAAACCTATTACAACTCATTGATAATCAGTGAAAAAATCGCATATTTTTTTTATTCAAATTTGCTCATCGCTTCGAATCTAGCTGGCTGGACCAGCAAATCCGTAAAGCCAATTCACGAATTGGCTCCAACAAAACGAGCGCCACGAAAAAAGGGCTTGCAAGATTTCCACCAATTAAAATTTCTTTTTGCTCGACCATACAGTACCCCTTAACAAAGGGGCTAGATGGTGGGTTTTGCAAAAAAGACAAGCAAAAAGAAATTTTTTTCTAAAACAGCTCCATCTAGCAATCAATTGCACGCTTGAACAATTGAACATTCAATTGAGCTATGGATACGGCTTGCAACCAATCCAAGACTCTAGTGTCTTTGTACCAGTACAAAAACCAAATTAATGAAAACCCACCACTTATACATTGCGATTTGTTTATTTCTTTCCTTTTTTGCGCAAGCTCAAGATGGGGCAAAAAGACAATTTAATGCTATCAAAATCGCATCTCCCATACACATTGATGGGCTAGCCGATGATGACGCTTGGACAAAAGCACCCTTACTGACTGATTTTGTCCAATGGGAAGGAGATGTCGGAAACCCCAGTTCATTAAAAACCGAAGCTCGAGTGCTTTATAGTGACAAAGCCATTTATGTCTTCGCCAAAAGCTACGACAAACAAGAAAACATCCGTAAAGAACTCGCAGAACGTGATAATATTGGCAACGCTGACTTCTTCGGTGTCATCCTAGATCCTTTTTTAAGTGAAATTGATGCCTTTGAGTTTATTGTTTCGGCGGCGGGCACGCAGTTTGATGCCAAAATCTCTCAAAATGGGGAAGATAATAATTGGGATGCTGTATGGAATAGTGCCGTAAAGATCGAAGATGACGGATGGAGTGTTGAGTTCAAAATTCCCTATTCGGCGATTCGATTTCCATCCAAAGAAGTACAAGATTGGGGCATCAATTTATTTCGACGGACTCAACTAACCAAAGAAAAAGCTAGCTGGAATAAAATAGACCCCAATGTTGATGGATTTGTTAACCAAGCAGGTCTTATGGTAGGCATTGAGCACATTGATGCGCCACTTCGCCTTTCGGCAACGCCTTTTTTAACAACAGGTATCCAAACTTCCAAAAATGGTACGCAGTATTCTTATGGCGGTGGGGGAGACTTAAAGCTCGGACTAAACAATGCCTTTACGCTAGATTTGACCGTGATTCCCGACTTTTCCCAAACTCGCTCTGACGAGCAAGTGCTAAATATCTCCCCCTTTGAAATTTTTTATAGCGAAAGAAGACCGTTTTTCACGGAAGGGACCGAATTGTTTGACAAAGGAAACATCATCTACACTCGGCGTATAGGGAGTCAGCCGTTCAATTATTGGGATGCTTTTTCTCAAGGGACTTTAAGTAAAAACCCAAACAAAAGCCAACTGATTAATGCAACTAAAATCTCTGGCAGAACCAACAAAAAACTAGGTATCGGCTTCCTAAATGCCGTTGAAGCACGCACCTACGCCACCTTATCTAACGGCGAGACCTTTCAAACCAACCCGCTAACCAATTATAATGTCATCGTCTTCGACCAACAACTCAAAAACAATTCGTCGCTCGCTATCATCAACTCTAATGTATTTCGAGAAGGAGCTAGCCAAGATGCAAATGTGACCGCATTGGATTTTGACTTAAATACAAAATCTAAAAAATGGGGCACCAGCGGAACCGCAGCTATTAGCAGAATTTCTTCTCCAACGAACACTTCAACAGGTCACAAGATAGACCTTAACATCGGTCGCCGAAGCGGCAAGCTCAATTACTGGGCTGGCTTTGAAGAGTCCAGCGACACCTACGACCAAAATGATTTTGGATTTCAAAGACGGAATAACCGCAAAGAGTTTTTTTATGGTATCGGATACCGAGAAAACAAGCCAAAAAAATTACGCAACTACTCCATCTTTTACAATTCAGGAATTGAGTACTTATACAAGCCTAGTGTTTTTACAGAATTTTGGAATAACTTAAATATCCGATGGACAACCAAAAAGTTCTTTACGCAAGGAGTAGGATTGTACTTACGACCTGTCAATGGCAATGACTACTACGAACCAAGAACACCTGGACGTTATTTTAAGACACCAAAGGTTTTTAATTCTTGGTATTTCTTTAGCACTGATTACAACAAGAAGCTTGCGCTCAACATGTTCTTTTCTTTCGGGAAGCGAGATGAGAAAGAATCTAATAGCTATGGCGCCGAATTCAGTGTAAGGTATCGTTTTTCCAACAAGCTTTCGTCTCGTATTGGTAGTGATTTCAGTTGGTTAAACTTGTTTCATGGCTACATCAATCCCGATAGTGACTCAAATGGCTATAATGATTTGAGTGAAGATGATATTATCTTTGGGCGCCGTAACCGAAAAACAAACGTCACTTCCTTTTCTTTTAGCTACAAGCTAAATACAGATATGACCTTCTCTTTCTTTGCCCGTAATTACTGGACTCAACTCAACACAACTGGTTACGACTTACTCGCAGAAGATGGCACTCTAAAGCCTACAGTTTACCAAGGTGTTGACGAAAAAGAAGAGAAATTACACGACCAAACTTTTAATTTTTTCAATATTGATTTTGTATATCGCTGGCATTTTAGCCCTGGAAGTGATTTGTATTTAACTTGGAAAAATAACGCCTTCGGAAATGCAAACAACTTCTCGACTTTCTCCAATAGCCTTTCGGATACTTTTAGTGAAAAATCTAATAATTCGCTTACGCTAAAAATCCTTTATTATCTGGATTATAACTCTATCCGAAAGTAGATACGTCACCCCAAGCACTAAGCGCCCTAAGCGGTAGCAGCGTTGCGTCGTAGCGCCGTTGCGTGACACCAAAATCCTAAAGGCCAGCCCATTGTCTATTTTACAAATCCGCAGCTAACCCCAAAAAACTACTGCACCAATAATTTTCCACGGCAGACCCGATGGCGCTCTTTGATAAGTACAGAGTAAGCTCCTTTTACCCAATCAGAGACATTGACTTGCGTGGAATTTCCAGACAAGATCTCTTCATGGACTACTTTTCCCGCAAGATCTAAAACCACTAATGAAGCCGTTTTGTTAGGCTCTATTTTCCGAAAGGAAATATGAACGATATCCGAAGCAGGATTAGGGCTTAGTTTTACATTATTATTAAATTTGCGAGATGGCTTATTCGGCTCTTCAGAAGCGACTATGTTAGACAAAGAATACGTCTGAATAGAACGCCCAAATGTCGCTGCAACAAGCTCATTATTAGCCACATTATGCGCTAAATCAAATACAGGAATAAGGGGCATATTAGTACCCACACGCTCCCAATGACCACCGGCATTTTTGGTCACATAAACGCCTGCATCGTTAGCAACAAAAATAATCTGGTCATCATGCCCGGGCAATACAAAAATATCATTAATGGACACTGGCGGCAAGTCACCAACAATACTCGTCCAACTCCCACCCAAGTCTGTAGATTTCCATATTTTTGCGGAGAAGTCATTCGCCATGTAAGCAGATTCACTTACGTAAATAGTGTTGCTATCGGTTGGAGAACCTACGACATCCGAAACATTATAATCATTATCAAACTGATCAATCCTCGTCCAAGTTGGCCAATCAAAAACATCGTATTTTCCATACCATACATTACCATCGGTGGTCCCAGCAAAAAGTAGGCCTTGCACGATGGGTGATTCTGAAAGCGCTGAAATGGTATGATAATGCTCTGGCTCAATAGGCCCATCTGTTAAGTCACCAGAGATTGTGTCATAGGTCGAATTTAAAAAGCCATAATCAGTCCCAACATAAACCCTATAAGTCCCATAAAATGAAAAAACAGTATCGTAGGCAGACAATAGGTACGGCGTGTCCCAATTGGTTCGATCCTCATTAAAATAGCTGCTTAGATAGTCATAATCTCCGCCTTTAATAGATATGATATTACCATATTGAGAAGAGACAAAGAGACTATTTTCGTTTAGTGGATTAAGCTGCATCCCAAACCCATCTCCACCCCAGACACGCTCCCAGTTATTGATATCGCTCTTATTCCCTGCTGTTGTGCCATTGTCTTGCAGCCCACCCCAGTATAAATTAGGGTTTTGCGCATCATACGTAGTTCTATAGACTTGATTCGTTGGAATATTCTCGGCATCAATCCAACTCACGCCGTCATCTTCTGTTTTATACAAGCCACCATCGGTACCTAAGTATATTTTTCCGGAAGGAGAAAAGGCCATCGCATGCATATCTGCGTGAACTTCATATTGATACCAAGGCGGAGTCGCCATTTCCCAATTTTGCCCATTGTCTCGACTACGCCACAGCTCAACCCCACTAACGAATAGATCATCTGGGTCCGTAGGATTTACCCAAATATTCCCAAAATACCAACCAAAATGACTTGTCGCATCCTCTAGCCCGACAATATTCAGCGACTCCCAATGTGTACCAGCATCATCCGATCGATAAATACCATGCACCGCAAAATCATTACCGATGTAGATGGCATAAATTTTTGCGGGATTGGAAGGATAGACGGCCAGCCCTATTCGGCATAAATCATATTGCGGAAGGCTGTCTTGGATAATTGTCCAGGTAGCCCCTCCATCAGTTGTTTTGTGAATTTTGGCGGCTGGCCCTGATGTAACTGACTGTTGATTGGTTCTGTATCGATCCCATCCGGCCGCAAAAAGTGTGTTCTCATCATTGGGATCCATCACCATGTCAATAATACCCGCCTGGTCACCTACAAAAAGCACTTGTGCCCAGGTACTCCCGCCATCGTTTGTCTTGTACAGCCCACGGTTGTTATCCGTACGCATCGGAAAGCCCATCGCGCTCACATAAATAGTGTTGGGGTCAGAAGGAGAAACGATTATTTTTGAGACAATCCCGACTTCAGCTAACCCTAGATGCGTCCATGTTACCCCTGCGTCAGTGCTTTTAAACACCCCATTGCCGATATACGTGTAAGCACCTATCGCCACATCTCCTGTACCGACGTAGATGGTATTGTGGTCGGATGGGTCAAGGACGATGCTACTTATTGTCAAAAATTCATTTTGATCAAAGATGGGATTCCAAGTTGCGCCGCCGTCTATCGTCTTAAAAATACCCCCTAGAGCAAATCCGGCATACATAATATTTTCGTTGGTTGGATCGATAGTAATTTGATTGACCCGTCCACCTATATTTCCAGGGCCTTGCACCGTCCATTCTCCATCGGTATCTCTAAACTGTTTGGTTTTCGCAGCATTAATTCTGGCTAGTTTCATGCCTTTTTGATAGGCTTCTATATCCATGCCACTTGGGCCGATGTGTTGGTCGAAAAACCCTTCGTTGGGTACTCCATAAATGGGATTAGGATTATCGTGTTCTATTTTCCTTTCGGAAAAAGTGCAAGAAAATACAACAAGAAAGGATAATAGGGCTAAATACTTCATATCTAATTTTTATTTCTCGCAAAAGTATAATAATATTATCAATATTTTCTAGCCAAAACTACTTTTGTACAATTTATTGCAAAATACATCGACACAAAATCCTATAGACTCTATTGTGCATACTGCCGCTTCCACAACATGAAGAAAAGGAATCAAAATATTCTTTTTTATTTCATCAGCTACACAAATGTGCATTGTACTTGTACATAAAATATTAGCTTTCGCAAAAAATAAACGATCATCCCATTTTTCTTCAAATGAATGGGCTTTCCCTTTAAGATTTTGGACTATAAATAATATATAATTGCGGTTTTGTCGTAAGACCAAAAGCATGCACCTTTCATCTTATGACACAAAGTGACCTTCCTAAAATCGTTACAAAAAAAGAGACCACCCAAATTGGGTGATCTCTTTCTGATTGTTTGTTTGAGATTTATTACTTCTTCAGTAAGTCTCTAATTTCTGCAAGTAGCACTTCGTTTGCAGGTGGTCCTGCTGGCGCTTCTTCCACGGGTGGTTTCTTGGTCTTGTTATAAGCCTTAACGATAAGGAACATAACAAATCCAACAATCAATAAATTGATGATTGTGTTAATCCACTCTCCATACATGATGGCATTTTCTGGCTTTGCAATCTTACCATCAGCCCCCATTATAGCCTCGTCTAGGACAATTTTCATGTCAGCAAAATCAAGTCCTCCTGCAAAGTGGCCTATAAAAGGCATCGCAATTTTGGACACAAATGCATTGATTACTTGCCCCAAAGCACCAGCCATAATGACCGCTACTGCGAAGTCTATGACATTCCCTGTCATAATAAAATCCTTAAATTCCTTAAACATAGTCAATTGTTTTAGTTTTGTAATGTCACAAAAGTACTAAAAAAAACTAATTTCAACTAATTTCTTCACGAATTTTATTTAAAGCGGATCCAGCCTTCACCCATTCTATCTGTTGAGCGCTGTAAGTATGGTTCACTTTGAACTTCTCTTTGGTGCCATCAGCATGCTTCAAAACCACTGTTAATGGCTCTCCTGGCGTAAATTTATTAAACCCTAAGATGTCCACGTTATCGTCTTGACGTACTTTTTCATAGTCCTTTACATTCGCAAATGTCAAAGCCAACATACCTTGTTTCTTCAAGTTGGTCTCGTGAATTCTAGCAAAAGACTTCACAATCACCGCTTTGACCCCCAAAAACCTAGGCTCCATGGCAGCATGCTCTCTAGAAGAACCTTCACCATAATTCTCTTCTCCAAAAACAACCGTACCGATGCCTTTTTTCTTGTAAACCTTCGCAGACTCAGGGACTTCCATATACTTATTTTTTACCAAGTTTAGGACTTTGTTCGTTTCATCATTAAAGGCATTCACCGCACCGATAAGCATATTGTTGGAGATATTCTCTAGGTGTCCGCGATAAGTCAACCAAGG
>CAMZKG010000277.1 GCA_947311105.1 uncultured Saprospiraceae bacterium | reverse complement strand
CTTAGCCCATAGCTTCACTATGGGCTAAGCAGGGAAACCCCTACGGGGTTTTAGGTCGATCGCCTATTTCTTTTTTCTAACTTCGATTCAGGCATTAACTTCTATATTACGCAATTCAGCCAAAGACATAACTTGCATTAAATAGAAAAAAGCCAGTGTTTATGGGGTTAGTTGCTTCTTTTTTGCTAAAATAATGACCGAACCATTGATAAGGCATAATGTAGCCGACTTCATTTTTTGCGAAAGCCTGGCGATATAGCTCAACAGCTAAGGCTGGGTTACTATCCAAAATGGCAAAATCCGCTGCATTGGTTAGCTGATTAAATGATAAAATCCCATTGGTGTCTGGAGTAGATATGTCCTGTGGCACAGCAATATTTTTCGAAGGACTACACCCAATGTACAAAAATAATGATATTATTACAATTAATTTCATGCTGTAAAGGTTTTGAATAAAGATTTAGGTTAGTTAGCCAGGTTTAAGAAACCCCTGCTTTAATCTACTCGCTTCGTATTTTTATCTTTCCTACTTGGGCTTGTCAAGGTTTCTCAAACCGAACAATATTAGCCAGGTTTAAGAAACCCCTGTTTTAATCTACACGCTTCGTATTTTTATCTTTCCTACTTAGACTTGTCAAGGTTTCTCAAACCGAACACTCCCCAACAAAGCGCCAAAATCATCAAAAATATAACTCTCAGTCTTTAGCGGCAATAAATCAAAAATGGCTTCTCCATATAGCGTGTCCAAATCATCAATAGCGTCACCTGTCCGCAATTCTAAATCTCCACCTGCCAATTGATTACTTCGCCACTCCAGAGTTTTCATCAAGCGCTCATACATCTCATCATATACTGCTAAATATTCTTCCTTGGATGCAACGACTTTGGCTGCATCAAACAAACCTTCGGAACGGGTAATAAACAAACCATCCTTGATGATATAAAAACAAGCATCCCACCACTTGGTCTCTTCTCCAAAATAACGAGAGTACAACATCAATTGAATATCTTCTTTGTTCTTAAACATGAGTTGCCTAAAAGATTTGCCGCCCCATTTCAAATCTATTATTAAAAATTGACCGTCCCTTTCAAGCACAACATCGGTGATACCTTTTATCGGGCTCAATCCCAATTTACCTTCCAGAGTTTCTTCGGTAGCGACCACCTTCCATTTATTTTTCCGTAAGGCATGGACAAACCCAAGAATAGAATTGCGCAATTGTTTTCTAAATCCAGCCAACTCCGGCTCTTCCCCATATTCCAAAAAAGGAAGTCCTTCTGCCTTTATCATACTTTCGAAGATGTCATAAAACCAAGTTATAATCTCTTCATTATCAGCAAGATGTAATTTTTCGATTAATAAAAATTCAAATATTTTATGCGCAATATTTCCTTTCAGCGCATTGACATCTTTTATTTTTGACAAGGAGCTTCCGTACAATTTCATTTGCTTTCGAAAAACCCAGTTATGGGGATAATGCAAAAAGGTTTCCAATTCAGTTACCGAGAAATGTGTTACTTCACCTTGAATATTTATAGGTGCAATTTTTACAAGATGCCCTTCCTGAAAAGAAGATTTTGGTAATTGCTCACTAAAGGAACGAGATTCAATGAGCGCTTCTAAATCCTTTCTATTTTTAATATCAATAGTAATGGACGCTATATTTTCAATCATAGCTTCAAGCTCATAATGCAAAGGATGCAAATCAGCATAAACACCTTCCATCTTTTCAGGCACGACCAAAATCAATCGTTTTTGCGCAAGCATTATCGGCTGATATCTTTTCCATCGGCGTAATTTATTTTGCCTTTCCGGAAGGGTCAAGTCCACGCCTTGACTCGTCAAATATTCAATCTCCTTATTGACAAATTTTGGGGCGATGTATTCATTACCGGCACTCACAAAGTTAAACCAAATAATTTCATCAAAAGGAAACACAATGGCACCTGGATCTTGAGCAAAATTGGAAGCCCCCACTTCTCTCTCCTTAAAAGTCGCTGGCGTAGCTTGGATGACGATATCCGTCAGTTTTTCCAAGTCCAAGAATGAGATTCTATCTTCATCAATCGCATCCAACAAGTCCAGCATATCCAACGACAACCGATAAATCGTCATAAATATAGCGCCCGACGATTTGCTGGCTAAACGACTTTTGGCCCACTTCACCAGATGCAAATAGATATCAAATACTTCCGATTTGGGTATTTTAGCTTTCTGAAAATAGGTTTTGCGATTAAACCAAAATCTAAACTCAAACAAAGCGGCTTCTTTATCTCCTGCTTCTATCTTTTCGCTTTCGCCAAAATCATGGATAGCGCGATGCCACGCTTCACTATCAAATCCCGGACGATTTTGCAAGGCATTCGCCAAGCGAACCGACAAATGACTATGCATCGGCGAATAAGGAAGATTTAAAAACTCCAAAACTCGTCCCAAATCCTTCGGTTGCCAAAGAAAGGTATGCGCCAATTTTATCAATTGTTGGGAAGGACGCAAATCAGAGACAGAAGTATTGCCCGAGACAGGCAAACCATCCGATTCAAAAACCAAATCCGGCAACTTCAACCCCACGGGCATAATCAAAAAAGGCAATTCCCCGTCCCGATTTTGGTATCCATAAGCAAAGGCTTCCAGCCCGTCGTAATCCCGCGGCACCTTCAAAACCACTAGTGACTTATCCCCTTTTAAGCTCACTTTCCCACCATTAAAAGACTGATTATCAACTAGTTGCCCAATAATATCTAAGTCCCTACTACCCGTTTTCTCCAAAGTGCTATGCTCCAGAATTTTAACTCCGTTTTTTTTCATGGTAGCCAATAGCCGTTGCCACCAAGTAGGTAAAAGCTCTAGCGGCTCCACCAAAGTAAGCTCAATATTTAAGTCAATGTACTCACTCAAGGCATTTTCCACTTCCACAAATCTATCCGCAAAACTATTGTTTAGAAGATGATTATTGGTCTTAGAAGGCTCTTGCCGGCTCAATAATTCATTGGTAAATTCTTCTAATTGGCTCATATCGCGTAGGCGCTTGGGCATATCATCGGTCGGTACAAAATTCCACTTGGATATGCGCAATTCGTCCCTAAAATCCAAAATCGCCTTAGTAGTCCCATAGGAATCTACGCCAAAAGAATCCCGAAAATAGGCATCAGGATGCGCTTCCAAAAACGCCATCAATATCTTGCGAAAAGAAGCGGTACGCAACCAAGCGTAGTTTTTGGCAGGCCAGCCCAGCCCCAATTGCTGCTCTAACCACCGTAAAAAGTCTTTTTGACCAAAGAAATAGACGCCTTCCTTCTCGTGAAAAGAAGTAGAATCTAACGACAAACCGAATATTATTTTTTGCATGGGGTAAAGATATGGATTTTTTTTGAAGGAGTTGAAGGAGTTGAAATAGTTGAAGGAGTTGAAATAGTTGAGTCACTTGTCCTTTGGACTTCGTTTGTTGAGAGAGTTGAGAGAGTTGAGAGAGTTGAAGGAGTTGAAGGAGTTGAAAAAGTTGAAAAAGTTGAGTCACTTGTCCTTTGGACTTCGTTTGTTGAAGGAGTTGAGAGAGTTGAAGGCTAAAGCGTTAATAATTAGGGGCTTATGAAAGCTCCTTACACATCGAGTGTTAGCGCATTTAGCGCATCAAATAAACACTTGAACGCCAAAGGCAAGTTGAACGCCAAAGGCAAATCAACGCCGAAGGCAAATTGAACGCCAAAGGCAATTGAACGCCGAAGGCAAATTGAACGCCAAAGGCAAATTAAACGCCAAAGGCAATTGAACGCCAAAGGCAAGTTGAACGCCGAAGGCAAATTGAACGCCAAAGGCAAGTT
>CAMZKG010000276.1 GCA_947311105.1 uncultured Saprospiraceae bacterium | reverse complement strand
GCATGACACCGACCATCGACTTGCCGACTTGGGATGCCATTGCGGTCTATCCCAACCCTACTGCTGATGCGTTTTTTGTGGATGTGCCGATGGACTTAATCCAAGTGGGGATGATGGTGGACTTGGTGGACATCTCAGGTGTCTCGCATTTTTCCGCAAGGATAAAGGACTCTGTGAGCTCGATTCCCGTAGGAAATTTGGCGCCTGGGCTATACTTCTTACGGATTGTATTTGATGGACGGTTGGTACAGGTGAAAAAGGTTTTGGTGGAGCGGTGAAAAATCATGGTGGAGCGGTGTAGCGGTGTATCGGTGTAGCAAGATAGCACCCCGAAAAGCCAACATACATTTATTTCTCTTGGCACCACAAAATTTCATTCTGTAGGCTCTAGTTTCATCCATGTTTTTCCAGGGTTACAATTGAACAATTGAGCAATTGCACAATTGTTCAATCATATTCAGCAAACACATTATTTTTCAAGAGCAGCGGTATCTACTTTAGCCGATTTTTTATCCAAAAAGGGCTTAACCGCTAGACTGTCTCCAATAGGCTTGGGCTCAATAAATGTAGGCTTGGGCGGCACAATTGGGAGTTTTGACTGGAGAGAATCCAACGCCAAAGCTTCTTGTAAAAGAATAGAATCTGCTATTGCATTAGCTTTTTTGTTCAGCTGTTCTGCGCAAAATTCCTTCCTTTCGACAATATGTTTGTCTATTTTATCTTGGAGTGCCCGTTGGATATATTCTTCTCTTGTTTCTGGTGGCTCCTTACAAGCAACCATCAATAAGACAATCAATCCGACAATATACTTACTATTTGTTGGCATTTTCTAAGGCTTCTCTTCTTAATATTTCTTCTACTTCTTGGCGGCGGAGCAGCAAAATGGAATCGACCATTTTATCAATGGCTAAAACTGTCCGAACACTGCATTGGGCAGTTAAGTCGGGCTTTAGTTCCTTGAGCTTTTTTCTGTAAAGTGAATCGACCACCTTCCGCGTCTGATAGTCTTTGGAATAATCCTTCGGATCTTCACAACTGACTAGCCCCAATACCAAAATGACAAAAATCCAACGCATCTATCTTTCTTTTTCTAGGTCTATCGTCTTGCGCTTTAACTCAAAGTCGGAGCCTAAGTATAATTTTCTGACCAATTCGTCTGCCGCCAATTCTTCTGAAGTACCCGTCCGCAAAATTTTTCCTTCAAACATCAAATAAGCTCTATCGGTAATCGACAAAGTCTCCTGTACATTATGGTCTGTAATCAAGATTCCAATATTTTTAGTTCGTAGCTTGGCGACGATGTACTGAATATCTTCTACCGCAATGGGGTCGATACCCGCAAAAGGCTCATCCAGTAAAATAAATTTTGGAGAAGTCGCTAAAGCTCTGGCGATTTCGGTTCTACGTCGTTCGCCCCCCGAGAGTGTATCTCCTTTACTTTTTCTCACTTTCTCTAGCCCAAATTCATCAATCAAACTCTCCAACCGCTCTTTTTGCTCCGCTTTCGATAAATCTGTAAATTGTAAGATGGATTTGATATTGTCTTCCACACTCAATTTCCTAAATACAGAAGCTTCTTGGGGTAGATAGCCAATGCCATGTTGGGCACGTTTATACATGGGCAAATCGGTAATTTCTTCTCCATCCAAATAGACATGCCCAAAATTAGGTTTGATAAAACCCACAATCATATAAAAACTAGTCGTCTTTCCTGCGCCATTAGGCCCTAGGAGCCCGACAATTTCGCCTTGGTTGACTTCTACGGAAACTTCTTTGACGACTTCGCGCTTTCCATAGATTTTTTTTAGATTTTCTGCTTTTAGCTTCATTTGGGTTGGTTACTGGATTCTGGATTCTGGTTGCTCGATTCTGGTTGGTTACTGGTTGTTGGATTCCAAGAGACTTCTAAATCCCAATTGGCTCTCAATTTTTCCAAAGTCTTAACGAAAATACGCTCAGGTTGTTGGGCTTGGAGATAATTGCCTGGATCCCAATATCCATTGGCATTATTATCTTCTACTAGTTCCAAAGAATATTCTCCGGGCGGTAGAAGTTTCCATTCTACTTTTGTGGTGCCTTGCGGCAAAATGGTATGAGTCAGTTCCTTTTTGTTTTGTAATAATTTTACGACATATTGTAGGGTCGAGTCTGGGGGTATTAGCGTAAAAAGGATATTTCCCAATTGCTCTTTTGGCGTCACCGTGATTTTTTGCGTAAGCGTATCTTGAAGCTGCTTCCCGTTGATTCCTTTTACCCCTTGCGGGAAAATAGTAAGTTGGTAGGTCGATGTTTCTACCCACGGAAAACCAAAACGAAGTAATTGGGGATTAACAGAGTCTATACGCACCGAAACCGCTAATTTTGCCGCAAGGCTATCCTGAGTCAACACAATCATGCTATCATTCCAAGACAAAATAGGCAGGCTGAATGCTACACCAATTGATTTTTGCGGAAGCGTCGAAATGCGCTGGTTTTTCTCTCCGATCCCTTGCATCTTTTCGAGAGTCAGATTTCCTATTCGTGCCTTTGGGCGGAGAGAAATGGTGTCGATGATTGCTTTTTCCGAAAGGATGACCAACTCTGATGTGGTATCCGCCCCCATATACCAAATTTTTACAGAATCGCCTTTTTCTTGAAAACGAAACGCTTCTACTTCCACAGGCTGAAAGGACAATTCCCTTGGAGTGCGATTGAATTCGAGCAATTTGACCCCGTTCAAAATAGTCTTTTTCCCTTTTAATTTTAACGGGATAAGCTCACTAGTTACCCTAAATTTTAGCGTCGGCGTCGAATCTCCTACCGTCACCAAATCGGGCAAAAAACCTATAGGCTCATCCACTTGGCTAAATTTATAATCAAAGTCATCATCTTTGAGCGCAAAAGCCTTAAATTGACCCGCTCGCACATTGTTAATCCGAAATTGCCCCGACTTATCGGAAATCGCTAAGTAATAGGGCTTTTCCTTATAAACGACTGAATCTTCTAAATTGTCATAGAGCATGACATTGATGTTGTCCAATGGCTTGCCCGTAAAAGCATCGACCACCGTGCCTTGAACAGACAGTGAATCTATCACATCTCCAGTCGAAAAAACATAAGTCAGCCCCTTGGCTGCATTGCCTTCCGTCAAATCGACGATGGCGGAGCCAAAATTAATGGAGTAAGTGGTATTTTCCTTAAGCACTTCGTCTTTGTCAAATTCAAAAATGACTGTTCGTTTTTTGAGTGTCACTTTGGGACGGTTGACCAAAGGGGGAGAAACTAGCACATTTTTTAAGACATTATTGAGTTTTATCCATTCGTTGAAAGTCAGTTTTATTTTTTTGGGGTGGTAGTTGGTTGCTGCCATCGGGCTGGAGTGTAAGGAATCGATTTGGGGAGGAGTTTCGTCCTTGGCTCCGCCTTCCAATGCGGTAATCTGCGCACAGCTCGCTAAGAATAGCATAGTCACAAAAAAGATAAAAAAACGTGTCATTCCGTATTGATTAATGAAGTGGCGAAGCTACGCTTTTTTTGAGTAAACACCCCCATCGGTACAATATGTTCAAGTGTTCAAACGTGCAACTGTTCAATTGATTGCGCAATTGAACAAATCAATCAACTCAATCATTGAGTCCGCTCCGAAAAGTCAATACGCATCTTTGCCTGGAGATGTCACAAAATTTTATTCTGTGAGACCAATTTTTAGGCTGGTTTCAGTTGAACAATTGCACAATTGCACATAAACATATCAAATCATTTTACTCTAAACCACTCTTGAGTCCGATAGAAAAAACCGATATATCCACGGACGTGCAATTTATCGCTATTTTTTTCATCAAGCCAAATTTTGCAGGTATAGATTTTACCGTTATTGGGGTCTAATATTTTGCCACCTTTCCAGTACATTCCAGCTTTTTTCAAGTTTTCCAAGATGACCATTCCTTGTACTTTTTGGTCTTTTCTATGGTCTTTACACTTATCGCAGAAGGTAGTTTCGGGGTCTTTTTGGAGTAATTTGGTGATTTTGCCATAGGCCTTGCCATTTTCTTTATAGATAGTGACGTAGGATTTAGCTTCGCCAGTTTCATCATCGATGGTCTTCCACGTTCCGACGACGGATTGTGCTTGCGCCAAAACACTAAAGAAAATGACTAAAAAGATAGAAAAAATTGATTTTTGTAACATCTGCCTAAGTTTTGTTAAAAGAAACGTTGTCTAGCCAAAGATAGTGTTTTTTTGCTAAACTTTTCTAGATGCTGGTTGCTCGTGTCTAGAGCGTGGGATGTCGAGCCGAACGGCCGTTCGGGTGTCTAGCAATCGGCTTACAAACGTAAAAAAGCAGCCCCAATCGCTCGGAGCTGCTTTTCTTTACGAAAGTGTCTTCTTTAAAACGAAGAAGCACCAGGGTTTGCATCATTATAACGCTGGGTCACTTCTTTCCAGTTGATGACATTAAAGAACGCATCAATATAAGCCCCACGTTTATTTTGGTACTTTAGGTAGTAGGCATGCTCCCATACGTCCATACCAAGTACGGGAATTCCTTTTTTACAAGCAGACAAATCCATCAAAGGATTGTCTTGGTTAGGAGTAGAGCAAATAAACAATTTGTCTTCAGGGTCAACGACTAACCATGCCCAACCCGAACCAAAGCGAGTCGCTCCAGCTTTCGCAAATTCTGCTTTAAACGATTCAAAAGAGCCAAAATCTCTGTCGATTGCTTTTTTGATGTTCATGCGGTCCGTGGGTTCGCCGCCGCCATCTGGAGACATAATTTTCCAGTAAAGGTTGTGATTGAAATATCCACCGCCATTGTTGCGAACAGCTGTAGAGTGTTTGGAAATATTTGCTAAAATATCTTCGATAGACTGCCCTTCCAAATCTGTACCAGCGATGGCATTATTTAGGTTATTGGTATAGCCTTGGTGGTGCTTAGTGTAGTGTGTTTCCATCGTTAGTGCATCGATATTTGGTTCTAGCGCACTAAAATCATAAGGTAAATCGGGTAATTCAAAAGCCATAATTACAGGGTTTTTATTTTGTTAGACAATCGGACTTTATGGGGATTCCCTTTTTTAGTCCACCTTCCTAACAGTTTTTTTGGCTGATGGTTGAAAATCTTTCTTTGTTTTTGGTGTGAGTGTTGAAGGAGTTGAGAGTTGAGCCGCTGCGCTGGTTGAGTCACTTGTCCTTCGGACTTCGCTGGTTGAGTCGCTTCGCTGGTTGAGTCGCTTCGCTGGTTGAGTCACTTGTCCTTCGGCTTCGCTGGTTGAGTCGCTGCGCTGGTTGAGTCACTTGTCCTTCGGACGTCGCTGGTTGAGTCGCTTCGCTAGTTGAGTCACTTGTCCTTCGGACTTCGTTGGTTGAGACGCTTGTCCTTCGGACTTCGCTGGTTGAGAAGTTGAGTGCTACCGCCCGATACAGCTCAAGACGTGCTTACCTACCTAATACCCTAAAAGTGACAGAGGAACGCTCTAAAAGCGTAGGGCTCAAATACCATAATGGTGAGCGTTGCCAAGCGAGCAAGGCAAAAATATCCATCCCCCCCACAAACCACCCACAGACGATGTTTTTTTCAAAAAAATCATAATATTTTTTGTTAGACCAATTTTTTTTGTAGGTTTGCTTTGTAAGTAGATGATTGTGCGGTAGGTATATTAGAAGTAAGATAGCGGATGTTAGTAGAATATAAGACTTACTTCTATCCAAAATGACTTTATTTTTTTAACCAGAGCATTGCGCCGTAATGCTCCCAATACTTTTTATTATGAACAAATTTAATTTGGTAAAAATTACCCCCCCCGAATTTTATTCGGCTTAAAACCATGGCTCGATGAAAACTTCCTTCGTTCGAGCGTATTTCTTTTGATGATGATGGGCTCTTTTAGTGCTATTTTTGGGCAGACTATTACGATTGATCCATGTGAAGAACATGAAATGTCTAGTCACATAATTGGAGTTTGTAGAAATCATGTACAAGCCCAAACGATACCATTGCCTCCCCCAGGAAATAATACTCAAGATTTTCTTTTTGCCGAAAAACTTGCTCTATATGGTGGCATTACTCCAAGTTCGGGCAATAAACTATATCGGTTCGGGGGCTCTATGGTAGACGGTGTTCCTGGGGCACCTTATGGATTGACTGGCTGGTCTTATCCTATTTCATCTGGACAAACAGGACCTTATCCGTATGATGATTTTCAGTTCTATTTAAACGAAGCAACGAATATGAATGCTGATTTATTGATAGGTGTAAATGTTGGGACAGGAACTCCGCAGGAAGCAGCGCAATTAGTTACAGACTTAATAAATTCTGGAGATATAAGTCGGGTAGCATTATTTGAAATGGGCAATGAATTGAGTGGGTTCTGGCAAGCAGGGCATCAATGTGGTCCAGAAGATTACATTAATACTGTGACTCCGATTATTAATGCTATGGTCGATGCAGCTGCCAATGCGGGTTATATTAATGAATTACCAATTGGACTTATGGGAAGTTATGGGCAAGCTTGGGCTTGGACAACGTATGGTTGTCCTGCTGGAACCCCCAATCCGTCATGGGAGCATACAATAGACACTTATATTGCCGCTCACGACGATGGTTTAAGCTTTAATTTTATTTGCTTTCACGGTTACACATTTGGAGATTTAGCAGGTCTAAATGCAGAGGGAGTAGGTAATATTTTGCAGTGCGCAAATGGTCAAATGACTGATGATAGAGCAGTACAATCCTTGATGGCACTTAATCATTGGGCGATTAGCAACAGAATCACCCAAATTCAAACAATGTTACAAGGTACAGGTATTCAACTGGCAGAAACAGAGTATGCGACGCATATTAGCCAAGAAATACGTCCTAATATTACGCATTCCATCGTGCAAGCTCTCTTTGCGGCGGACAATATGATGACAGCAATAAAGCGGGATATTCCCATTGCGAATAATTATGCTTTTTTTATGGAGTCGAGCACAACCACTGATAATACATTCAACCTGATGTTTGAGCCTAGCTTACAACCAACTGATGTTTTAACACCAAAACCTGTATTTTTTGCACATAGAATGATTGCAGAGAATTTAGGACAAGTTGTTCTTAGAGATGATGACGATGGGACTATGTTTGGACAGCTTAATGTTTTGGGGTGTGCAGATGGTCAGAACTATGCTTATCCAAAGCTTAGTTATATATCAACGATGGATGTTGAAACAAGCAATAATATTGTAGATGGTACTATTTCAACGTTGGTTATTAATAGAACTTTTGGAAATGATGCTGCCACCATTAATGTGAATTTTGATATGCCAGGATATACTGCACAAGTGATGTCTATCGTCGGTAATACAATTACGGATGAATCCCCACAGTTTACTGGAAATAGTGCTGATGGCCCAGAATTTGTCAATGTTACAAATATGAATAGCGTTTCTTTTGCGCCATTATCTATTAATATCATACGCTTTACTCCTGATGTGCCATTAGGTTTAGAATTTGCTTATGAGGATCTTGACTGCTTCAATATAGCGTTTGAAATTCCGCAAGGTAACCCTAGCACTTACTCTTATCTCTGGGATTTTGGAGATGGCACGACAGGAACTGACCCTAAGCATACTTATTCTAGCGCTGGGACATATATGGTAACAATGACCATTCAAACAGCGCCAAATTGCACTGTGACACATTCACAAGAGATTGTAGTCTCTCCAATGCTCCCCATCAATGCAGATTACACCTATACCGTTAATGCAGACTGCTCAGTGTCCTTCACGGGCCCTACTGGCAATCCGTCTAACACTACTTATTCTTGGGACTTCGGAGACAATACCACCAGCACCGACCAAAACCCAACCCATACTTATACCGATAATGGAAATTATTCGGTGGTGCTGACCGTGACGG
>CAMZKG010000275.1 GCA_947311105.1 uncultured Saprospiraceae bacterium | reverse complement strand
TTCCATTGACCAGTTTGTAACAAACTACCTGTCATGGTACCCAAAGCATAAGAAATATCAGTTGCATTTTCAAAATCCAACTTCAAGTTCAATTGATCTTGTACTGGATTTGGCATTACAGTGATTACATTCTCAGCCAATTTCGGTAGCTTTGAATTAGTAAGAAACTTCAAAGTCATTACGATTTGTGGATTAGCCGTAGAGCCTCCCCAGCCTCCATATACATCACCGTCTTGTAGGATGATTCCTCCGCCACTTCCATAGTTCATATCTGGAGAATAACCTATTGCAAGACCTACAGAGTTTTTATTGACTGAAGTTTCTACCAATGCTAAATACTCCGCATTAGGCTCTAGGATAACGTCCAAATCTTCACCATACAAATCAGTAAATTGTGTGACCCATACCATAGAATCCTTTTCATCTTCACTAGTGTAGGTAAATTCAGCATATCCTTCTTGATCCCATCCTATACCATCATTTTCTACCATTGCAGCAGTCATTGTTGCGTCTGGATACTTTTGATCTTGATCGATAACTTTCTTTATCCAAGCTTCAACAGTAGCACCCGTCATCTGATCCAAGCCGCGATTACGGCAAGCAAATCCAAAAGAATCCACAGCTACCTCCATTTGCTCAATAGTATAATCAAAATCACAAGTGCGGTAGAATGACCCTTCTGCAAAGAAACTAGTAATATCCGCAGCAGGAAAAGGAAAGCTACCTACTCCAGGTCCCTTCGCAAAGGCATTATTAGATATGGTGTAAACTCGTCCATCAGCATTGTCTCCAGGGTTAAAGTCCTGTGCGTTGTCAGTTAAAGAATACTCAATCGTGTAGTCACCTTCCGTATTACCTGGACTCCATAGATTAGCAAAAATAACAGTATCTTCAGCATTAGACCCATCGGCAGTAGCCAACACATTGGCAAGTAATACTGAATCACTATAAATAATGGCATTATCGTCACTTACGTTAACATAAACAGTTACATTTGTTCTTTCTACACCAGCAACGTTACGAATAACACAGTTAAAGCCCATAGAATCACAGCTAACATCTGTCATTGAAGGTTGTGAATAACTACCAGCTGGATAGAAGTAATCCACTATAGCCAAATCATTTTGTGGAGACTTAATCAAAGCAACATCATCCAATATCCAATAGTAATATCCACCTGACCATACAAAACGTATGCGCACATCTGCTTGATTAGCAGCAGTTGCTGAGATATTAACATAAGTCCAAGCATCTCCGCCAGTAGAACGATTGCTTGCAACATCATCATTAAGAGGAATGGCATATGGAACCCATGTATTACCTCCATCATTACTTACTTCTAGTTTTGTAGAAGCTTGCCATTGTCTGTAACTTTCATAAAACATAACAGACACATCTGTTTCTCCTGAACAATCCATGCTAGGAGAAGTTAAAGTACCTTTTTGTGGATACGGCGCAAGACCGGAATTATCATAGTAATCAGAATCAAATCCTACTGCTCCGTTTGCTACTGATGGAGACTCAATAGTCCCAGCATCACCCCAATAATTACCATTGGCCATTTTTCCATTTTCGTCCCAACGAAAAATAGCGTTATGCGCACTATCTTGAGTTGCACTTTCAAGACCCTCGGTAGTCCAGTCATTTAAGCCACCATTAAAAGTGGAATTGTCATACTCGGCGCCAGTAGAATTGGGGCCACCCCAAATATACTCAACACCAACTTGTGCAGATAAACCAAATGCCATGGCAACTGCCATTAAAGTCAAAAGACTCTTTGTAAAGTTAATTTTCATCGTGAAATTAGATTTTTGTGAACAATATTGTTTAATCTTTCAATCCCAAAGATATATCTTTGAAATTAAATAGATAAAGAAAACATTAATTATTTTTGTCAAATTAGCAATTTGCCGACTTTATACCCTTATTTTTCCAATTCTGACTTCAAAATCGGTACTACTCCCAACTTGGAGCACACGATCCCTGCTGCTTTATTTGACAATTGGGCAATGTCATACATCTCGGCACCACAAGCCATCCCCAAGGCAATTACACTTATCACCGTATCCCCCGCTCCACTCACATCCGCCACGGCTTGGGTTGTTGTAGGCATCAAAAAACTATCGACACCTTTTACATAGAGCCCTTTTTCCGAAAGGGTCACAAATATATACTCACAAGACATTCTTGCTTGCAATTCGCTGGTTGCTAAGTCCAAATCTTCCTTTATAGGCTCTATTTCTCGTCCCATCGCTTCACTAATTTCTTTCAGATTGGGCTTAAATAAAGTCACCCCTTTATACGAGAAAAAATTAGTCCACTTAGGATCTACCACCGTCTGTATTTCATTTGTCTGAGCATATTCTATCAACTTTTTGATAACATACTCCGTCAACACGCCTTTATTATAATCCTGAAACAAAATAACATCCACGTCAGTCTGCTCCAACACGCCTAAAATTTGCTCCAAAAACACCGTCTCTTCGTCTTGCGACAAATAATGACTATCTTCATCATCCATACGCAACAATTGTTGTCCGGATGCAAAAATCCTAGACTTTATGGTCGTTTTTCGTTCTTTCGATGAGATTATCCCTGATACACTCAGCTGGGCTTCTGTCAGGACACTTTTAAACAATTCCCCATTGTCATCATCACCTATCACTGAGCATAGAATAGCTTCTCCCCCTAATGAATTTACATTCAATGCAACATTCGCTGCTCCCCCCAGTCTATTTTCTATTTCTTGCAATAGCACTATGGGTACTGGAGCTTCAGGAGATATACGGTCAACTCGTCCAATTTGATACGAATCAACCATTACATCTCCTACCACTAATATCGTTTTCTGCCCAAATTGAGCAATCAATTCATTTTTGTCATTCATTAATGGCAAATATAGCAAGGATTTTGAATTTTAGAGTAGATATTTAGGTAGATATATAAAAATCAAGCTTGCCTTATTAGAGAAAATGTCAAGCCACATGCTTACAAAGATAACAAATATATTTTTAAATTACAAGTGTAAATAAAGTGTTTTTAGAATTTTTTCCGTGGCACCGACCTGATTTTTGATGTATTCTTTGGTCATTTCTCCTGCTTCCGCTACTACTTTTTCATCATGGAATTTATCCATTATTTGAGCAAATTGTCTTTGACATTCTGGCAAAGGGAGCGTTGATTTTTGTCCATTCCATTTGCCTATTGCGTAAGCTCCTTTCTTTTTGATGAAGGTTTTCGCTTCCGCAAATTTTGAATAATTCGGACCAAATATCAAGGGCAATCCAAAGGTCGCAGGCTCCAACGTATTGTGAATACCGGACTTATTAAAACCTCCACCGATATAGCTCATTGTACCAAATTGATACAAGCTATTCAAATGACCTATCGTATCAACCAACAAAACATCAAAATTATTCATAACTAGCTCATTATCAGCAAGTAATCTTGTCAATTCAACCGTTTCTTTTGGGCATTTTTTGCGCAAGCGATTGATGTTGCGACTATTCACATCATGTGGTGCAATGATAATCCGCCAACCTTTTTGTATCAAATCTTCAAACGTAGGCAGGATAATTTCTTCATCATTTGCCCAGGTGCTTCCGCAAATAAGTACACGACGACCTTGGGTCCAATGCTCAATTTGGGGATAAGTCCGCACATTTTGCGCAAGCTTCGCGACCCTATCCACCCGCGTATCTCCTGCGACTGTCACCTGTTTTATCCCCATTTTATCGAATTGCTTTCGCGAAAAATCATCTTGCACAAAAAAGTGATTCACTTGCTGCAATATTTTCCGAAAGGGAGCCGCATACCATTTGGTCAAAAAATGTCCTTTTTTGACAACAGCCGACACAAAATAAATAGGGATTTGCCGTTCAAGTAGCATTTTTAGCAACAAAAACCAATAATCGTACTTCACGAATATAACCATCTCAGGATGGACTTGCGTCAAAAAGTCGCGGATGGCTTTGGGTTTGTCTTCGGGTAGGTAGCACACATAGTCCACCACTTCGTAATCCTTGCGAATTTCGTAGCCCGAAGGGGAAAAAAAGGTCAATAAGATTTTTTTTTCAGGAAAATCTCCTTTTATCTTTTCCATCAACGGGCGGCCCTGCTCAAACTCCCCCAAAGATGAGCAATGAAACCAAATAACATCCCCATCCCCCATGTTTTGTTGAAGATATGGCATAATATTCTTGCGCCCCTGCACCCATAATTGTGCTTTGGGTGAGAAAAAAGCAGCCATTCTCAGCATAAAAAAATACCCCGAAATAATAATTCGATACAGAAGCATGCCGCAAAAGTAGATTATTTTTGGCGGAAGTCGTACTTTTGCGCTTCAATTTGACAAAACCTTATCATAATGGCACTACAATGCGGTATCGTTGGACTTCCTAATGTTGGAAAATCAACACTTTTTAATGCGCTTACTTCAGCGAAAGCTCTGGCAGCCAACTATCCTTTTGCCACCAAAGAACCCAATCTTGGCATCATCACCGTTCCCGATGAACGATTGGAAAAACTTGCTGATTTGGTCAATCCACAGCGCATACTTCCCACGACTATCGAGATACTTGATATCGCAGGGCTGATCAAAGGTGCTTCCAAAGGCGAAGGTCTAGGCAACCAATTTCTCGGAAATATCCGTAGTGTAGATGCCATCATCCATGTCATTCGGTGTTTTGTAGATGACAATGTCATCCACGTGGATGGCAGCGTGGATCCCGTGAGAGATAAGGAAATCATCGACTACGAACTACTACTCAAAGACCTAGAGACCGTCGAAAAAAGATTGCAAAAGGCGCGAAAAGATGCCAAAGGCGGGGATAAAGTCGCTGTCAAAATGGTCGAAACCGTCGAATCTCTTGTCAAACATCTCGAAGAAGGCAGACCAGCCAGAGCTTACGATACCGAAGAAAAGGAAGATAAAATCCAATTGATAAAAGAATTGAGCTTGCTAACGGCAAAGCCAGTCCTCTATGTTTGCAATGTAGATGAAGCTGCCGTTCACGAAGGCAACGACATGGTCAAAGCTATCGAAAAAGCCATCGAAGGCGAAAATGCAGAGCTCATCGTGGTCTCCGCTGCTATCGAAGCCGATATCGCCCAAATGGAGAGTATCGAAGAGCGATTGGAATTTTTGGAGATGATGGAGCTAAAAGAACCTGGCGTAAATAAACTAATCAAGGCAAGCTATAAGTTACTCAATTTGATTACTTACTTTACAGTGGGTGTCAAAGAAGTACGTGCTTGGACGGTTTGGAAAGATGCCCCTGCACCCAAAGCGGCAGCGGTGATTCATACAGACTTCGAGAAAGGATTTATTAGAGCGGAAGTCATGAAATATGAAGACTTCATCGAACTTGGCTCCGAAGCCAAATGCCGCGAAGCAGGAAAATTAAGCATCGAAGGCAAAGAGTACAAAGTTCAGGATGGCGATATTATGCACTTCTTGTTTAATGTGTAGCAATCCGACTCTAATCAACCGAATTTTTTCATCTATTTTGTTTTTAGCTTTTTGGGTACAAGGCGAAGCGCAAGATACCATGCCTAGTATCAAAATTGATTCGATAGTAATTACAGCTAGTCGGCTTGATTTTGAGACTTCAGGCACTTTCTTGTACAAGACACTTCCTACGATTTCCACCATTAACCAGTCGATAGGAGACGCCCTATCCTATTCGACCCCCATCAATTTCAAACAATACGGCCCTGGCATGCTTCAATCTGCTTCCGCAAGGGGCACTGGAGCCAGTCATCTTGCTGTCCAATGGAATGGCATCAATATCCAAAGCATCACCCATGGCCAAGTGGATTTTGGGCTTATCGGTCAAAGCGAAGAAGTTAGCTATGTCCCTGGTGGAAATGGCGTCATGGATGGATCGGGTGCACTGGGTGGTGTGGTTCAACTAAACACAAAAATACGAGACAAGAAAGGACTTCATGGATATTTCTACAGTGCTTTGGCGAGTTTTCATAATTCTCGTCAAGGCGCACAAATTCGCTATCAATCAAAAAAATGGGCTAACCTTTCGGAAATAAATTACAAAAAGGGCAAAAATGATTTTCCTTATATCAATTTTACTTCGGTCGGAAAACCGACAGTAACCCAAACAAATAATGCCTACCAAGCTACTAATTTTAGGCAAAGCAATCAGTGGACTATCAACTCAAAAAATATTGTCAACTTTCATTATTGGCTTACGTTGTCTGATCGTCAAATCCCCCCGTCTATGACCAGCGGTAATGATCGAGCAAGTCAAGCAGATCAAAGTCACCGATTTTTAGTGGAATGGTTAGCCCAACTAAATCCGCGATTAGGCTGGCAAACTAAGCTTGCGCAAATAACTCAGCAACTAGCTTTTCAGAATCAATCCCTATTTTCGTTTACCGCCACGAGCAAACAAGTTTTAGACAGTAGATTGTCCTTTCACAAGGAACAACACCAACTCCAATTGGGACTTTTTCAAAGCTTAGAAAAAGCCGCTTCATCGGGATATACAACGCTCCACCAACGGTGGACTTCTGCCCTTTCCCTTTCGGAAAAATACCAACTAAACGAGCAACTCCGCTTCTCGGCACAAAGTAGATTGGAAATAAAAGATTTTACGAAAGTGATGCCGATTTATAGTTTCGCCGGGGATTATAATTGGAATACTTGGGCTATCAAAGGAAAATTTGGGCGGCATTTTCATGCCCCTACATTCAATGACTTGTTTTGGAAAGAACTCGGAGTGCCTAGCCTAAAAGATGAAATCGGTTATCAAGGCGAAATAAGCCTATCCCATCTCCAGAAAAATAAAAACCAATTTTTGCGAACCAACGTCACGGCTTTTTGGCTAAATGTCAATGATTGGATTTTGTGGGCGCCTGATAATACTGGCAACTGGCGTCCTAGTAACAAAAAAAAGGTTGTATCCAAAGGAATTGAACTTAACGCAAGATATTCGCTTGACTATCAACACTTTAACTTAGTTTCAAATATCGGATACACTTACGTAAATACCATAAACAAAAAAAGCATTCATGGAAATTCCATTCTCAATAAACAATTAATCTATGTTCCCAAGCACAAACTTAATAGCTTCCTGCGCATCAACTACAAACATTTATTGGCTTTTACTTACAGCCAACTATTCGTTAGCAAACGTCCTTACAAGCAAGACAATAGTAAATTTGTACCAAGCTATGCCGTCCACAACATCCAATTAGCCTTTATACCTTCTATCCATAAAGTCCGACTCCATTTTCACCTAGCCATCACCAATCTTTCCAATAAAAACTACCAGATTATTCGCTTTCGCCCGATGCCAGGTCGCGGATATGAAGCAGGTGTAAAATTCGGTTTGAGAAACCTTACCAAGCAAAAGCTCGAAAGAAAAAATATCAAGCTAACAGATTAGAACTAGGGGTTTCTTAAACCTAATCAATCGCCCAAACACCCACACGAAACCATCCCCCCCGCTGGCGGTCAAATTTGCCGAGAGCCCAAAAAAAGGGGAAAATGGTCAGTCAAATTTGGGGGTGGACAACCCAAGAACTGCCAAAGAATTCCCAACAAAACTGCGGGCTTCAGCACTCCACCCCCAAACCCAACAGCACTCCAAATTGAATAATCAGCTGAACTGACCAATTACTCAATTTTACTTCACAGGAAAGACATCATCCGCCATCTCCATGGCATCATACAACACTTCCATATCAATCTCAATTTCATTTTTTCCCGCAAGGTAAAAGACTAAATTTTCCATGGGCATATTTCCCGTAAGGTCATCTTTCGCCATAGGGCACCCACCATAACCTTTTAAGGCACCATCAAATCGACGACAACCACTCAAATAAGCAGCCTTAATCTTTGAGCCACTCTCGCCAACTAAAGTGTGTAGATGTGCCCCAATTTCAATTTTGGGGAATTCAGGAATAATACTACCGAAAAGATATTCAATACTATCCGTCGTGGACACACCAATGGTGTCCGACAATGAAATTATTTGGACACCGATTTTAGCGAGTTCATTCATCCATTTCATGACAATTTCGGCGTTCCATTCGTCCCCATAGGGATTGCCAAACCCCATAGAAAGATACACCACCAAGGTTTTATTGTGCTTTAAACACAGTTCCTGCATGGCTTTGACTCTTTCCAAAGACTCTGGGATAGTGGCATTGGTGTTGCGTATTTGGAAGGTCTCAGAGATGGAAAAAGGATAGCCTAAATAGTTAATTTCAGGATGTTTGACGGCATCTTTGGCGCCACGCATATTGGCGACGATGGCCAATAATTTTGTCTTTGTGTTGTCCAAATCCAATTCAGCCAGAACTTGAGCTGTATCAGCCATTTGGGGAATCGCCTTCGGAGAAACAAAACTCCCAAAATCAATGGTATCAAAACCCACTTGCAACAAGGTATTGATATACTTTACCTTTGTCTTCGTAGGAATAAAGTCGTGCAGACCTTGCATAGCGTCACGCGGGCATTCTATTAGTTTGACCATTGGTTCAGGTTAGGTGGTTTGGCAAATTTAGGGGTTTTTCTGTTTTTTTGTGGGTAAAGTTTGAGCTTACTCCAAAAAGTGGTGGTAATTTCTACGGTGTAAAGGTACAACGGTATCACGGTTTAACGCTCCCCTATGCTTCTATGCTCCTATGTGTTTAGAAAATAAATCCTGGGCGGCAGCATTGCGACGGTTCAATGACGGTGTAAAGGTACAACGGTATCACGGTTTAACGCTCCCCTATGCAATTAGAAATATGTCCAAGGCAAAACTAAAAACCCCTTTTTTTTTTGTGAAAAAATTAAAATTTAGTCAAAATCTTCAAGATAGGTAAATTATGAATGAGTAATTTACATGACAAATTTTCTTTAAATTTTGTAGCTTTGCCCAAAAAATGCGCGCCACGCCCCTATATATTTTTCTATTTTTCTTACCTTTAATCACTTTTGCGCAAGCGGACAGCACGTCTCACAAGACGCCCATCTTTGTCAAAAAAGTCATCTTGCCAACTAGTTTGATTGCAGCAGGTAGCCTAATATCCAATAAAACTATCGAACTGAATCTAAGAGACAATGTCCTTCAACGAACTTCCGGAGAGCGCCAAACACATCTTGATGATTTTTTACCTTTTGTGCCAATTGGAGAGATGTATCTAGCTGATTTAGTGGGAGTTAAGAGCAAAAACCATTGGTTTGACCAGAGTAAGAATTTATTTATGACGGTAGCTCTAAATCAAATTATTACTTCGTCATTCAAGCAATTAATTAACAAAACTCGTCCAAACGGCGAGCATTATTCGATGCCGTCTGGGCACACATCATCGGCTTTTGCGACAGCGACCGTATTATATGAAGAATTCAAATCCAGCCATCCAGTTTTAGCTTACAGCGGATTTGGATTTGCGACAGCGACAGGCACGCTGCGAATCATCAATAACAAACATTGGCTCTCTGACGTCCTTGCAGGCGCAGGAGTAGGCATCCTTTCGGCAAAAATTATCTATCATTTTGAGCCATTCAAAAACTGGAATCCTGTCTTGCGACAAACAAAAATGGTTCTCTATCCTAGTTTGACACCGTACTCCTACTCTATTCGGGCGGTTGTTGTGAGATAGTACTTGACTTCAGTTTCGGCACTCAAGTTTAACGATATTGGGATAGATTGGCTTCAGACATGTTTTAATCTTCGGGGAATTGGTTAAAGGTAAAGTGTTAAAGATCAAGGGTTTACAAGAATTTGGCTATTTTCTATAAAAAAATAACTCCAATCCAAAATGACAAACACGGACAAGCTTTCTTAAGCTAATTTTCCAAAAGCTGACAATATCAATAACCACGGTCTTTTCTAACGACCGAAACTTAAGTACTTGACTTTTGGACTCCATTTTTTATCATTAAAACCAAAGCGCACTAGCATCTAGTCCTTTAGAATTCTAATTTTCCAATTTTGGATTTACCACGAGTTTTCGCAAAAAGGATTACAGTGTCATCGTCAAGTCGAAAAAGCCTAGTATCGATTTGGAGTGATTTATCAAACGGAAAGACTTTCTCCTTAGACATTTTTCCGTCATTGTTTACCACGTAACCCACGACCTTGTTTTTTCCTTTTGCTTTGCCTTTGTATCTTTTGGGCTTTTCATTTTTATTGCGCCTTTCGGTATTCCCACCAATATCATTAAATAGGACGTAAAAGGCTTTATCATGCTTAGACAAAAGAAACGAAAAGAACTTAAAATTATTGTCAAGACCTGTCACCTGATCCTTGCATATTCCATGATGCCAGTTTAAATTACCTTCTTTGTCAAGTTGCAATATTGCGATGTTCTTGTAGTGATAAAGAACACTAGTCTGATGCCTACTAGTTTCAATCAGTACAGTTTTTTCCGTACGAAAATAGTCTTCAAAAGAGATCGTCGTATTCCCCGTTTCTTTGTCATAATAGGATTGTCGGAAAGGCATATCACGCAAAAGACCACTTTTCGTTGCCCTTCTTTTGTCCATTTTTTGGGTAGCTTTCCCCTTATTGGATAAACCTAAATAAAGAAAATCCTTCGGAAACTCATGAAACTTTGGCGCCGAAGCCGTTTCTGTATTCACATTAAACTGTTGAAAAAAGTAACCACGATATAGCCCATTTTTATTACTCCTTTTTTGATAAAAAGATAGATAGTTATAGGTTCCAGGCTCCGTTGTCCATAACATACTCCTACCACTAAGATAATTGTCTTTTAAATCGAAGTCAAATTTTTGTTTGGTTTCCCCATTTTCCGTATAAACAACGATACCTCCATTCGAACGATGAACAACATTGCCCACATCATCAACAAGGAAAGAACCTACATAACCTTTAAACTTAAAGCGCTTTAACCATATTTCATCCATATTTTGGTCGTAAACAACCATTTTATATTGGGCTGGCTCCTTTTTCTTGCCGTCAAAGCGGCCAACGACAACTATTTTCGAATGATCAGGCGCTATAGAATAAGTAAAGTTGTCGACTACATCTGTTCTCCCAGAGAACAGTCCCATTTGCTTTTTTACCCCTACCTTTAAAAGAGCCTTTCTATTCAAAGTCTTTAATGTGGAAGGATCTATTTTCTCACAATAGAATGTAGCAGATTTTTTATCCTTCTCTCGTTGAACAAATAGGACATAGGTATTATTACCAATTCGCCTAACACCCATTATTGTTACATAAGCTCGACTCCCCTTCATCCCTTTGTACTTAACTCTTTTCTCTTCTTTCAGGGTCTCGGTATTGTACTTGACCAGCTCTAATTTTTGTGAAGCATTGGTAGATTTATTTAATTCGGCATCAATAAAAGAATGATCGTCCAATTTAATCAAAGAATGATTATATGATTTTTGAGCCTTCCTCGAGATGTTTTGCCAAGAGATTTTTTGTGCATTTAGATTGATGCTCACAAAAAACAGCAGGAATACTAAAATATTTTTCATTTTACAGTCTTAAAAGATTAAAAAAAATATGCAAAAAAGCGATACGCAAGTTAGTGTAAAAAAATAAAAAAATAAAAATAATACATCGACAAAATTAAAAAAATCTGCGCCAGCAAAAGTACGCTCTATCTCGTAGAAATTATTTGCACAAAATAGTTTATTTGCCTGTAACTTTGTCACATTCTTAAAAAATCAGACTATCTGAACGAATAGCCTGATATTCAATGAGTTATAAATCAAAATCCATGTCAAAAAAAGACACTGTTCAAAAAAAAAGAACGAATGCTTCTCTTTCTGATTGGCGAGAGCAAGAAAAAACAGCTTTAGAATTGCTTAAAGTAATCGGTGAGTTGAGATTTAACCGAGCTATTGAGCTGGTTTTCTTTAGGCACCCCATCTACGATACTCGACCTAGTGAAGTGGTGAGTATTCACCGAGTTTCCAAAAAATATATTCCAGAAATCATTTCTTTAAGTACTTCTCTAGCCATTGCGCAAGCAATTCTTCTAATAGAGCATATTCCTACTTCAAAAATCGATATAGGCAAGCTTGCTATCCAATGGCTCGAAGATAAAAATAAATTTGAGAATATTTATGAGTTTGTGAAGGATTATTTCAATGAATCCAAACTCCCTTCCAATGGGGTAAAAAAAGAACCTAAAGACATCATTCTCTATGGTTTTGGAAGAATTGGAAGGCTCGTTGCTCGTCGATTAGTCTACCAAACTGGACGTGGAAGCCAATTGAGACTAAAAGCTATTGTCGTAAGACCAAAAATGGCGTCAAAAGCAGAAGAACTCGAAAAAAGAGCCGCTCTATTGCGATATGATTCAATTCATGGGAAATTCCACGGTGTCGTCGTTGTAGATGCCAAAAATAGTGAGCTTGTTATCAACGGTAATCGGGTCAAATTTATCTTCGCAAAGGGACCTGCAGAAATTGATTATACAAAATATGGCATTGAAAACGCTATGGTTATTGACAATACTGGCGTTTGGAGAAATAAAAAAGAATTGAGTTCCCACATGCGCCCAGGTGTTACGCAAGTGATGTTAACAGCTCCTGCCAGTGATATCCCGAATATCGTCTATGGAGTAAATCATGAAACCTTAAACATCGCAAAAGACAAAATATTTAGTGCAGCCTCTTGTACGACCAATGCCATTTCGCCGCCACTTCAAGTGATTGACAATTTATTTGGAGTAGTCAAAGGGCATATTGAGACCATACATGCTTATACTAATGACCAAAATCTGTTGGATAATTTTCATAAAAAGCCTAGACGTGGACGTGGAGCCCCTATTAACATGGTGCTGACTACTACGGGGGCGGCAAAAGCGGTTTCTAAAGCGCTTCCGCAATTGAAGGACAAATTGACAGGAAATGCCATTCGCGTACCTGTTCCAGATGGCTCCATCGCTATTTTGAATCTTACGCTAAAAAAGAAAGCAACGGTAGAAAAAATTAATGCTGCCTTAAAAGAAGCGGCTTTAACGGGTGACTTAGTGGATCAAATTCATTATTCTGATGATACCGAGTTTGTTTCATCTAACCTAATTGGGTCGACCACAGCCTGCTCTATCGACGCTCCATCAACTATAGTATCTAAAGACGGTCTAACCGTAACCATTTATGCTTGGTATGATAATGAACATGGTTATTCTTCTCAGGTCATACGACTTGCTAAAATGGCTTCAAAAGTGCTCAGATATAAACCTTTTTAGTCTTTGGGGCTGCCGCAGCGGCTTACTCCGTGGGTGTTAGGCGTTTTGGGGTTGTTTTTTTTGGTTGGGGTTGTTTTTTGGGTCTTTGGTGCGCTCCTACGTCGCTTTTAGTCTTTGGGGCTGCCGCAGCGGCTTACTCCGTAACGTACACGCCGTAGATGTATGTCGCTGCGGTAGCACCAAAAGGGCGAAGCCCGCACCAAAGACCAACAGCGAGTGAAACGAGCGCACCAAAGACCAACAGCGAGCAATGCGAGTCCAAAAAAAATCCTACCTTTGCACCCACCAAAAATAAAGGAATTGAAGAAAACAAAGCTAGACATTATTTACGAAGACCAGGACATTGTTTTAATCAACAAACCAGCACTTTTGCTCACTGTTCCAGATCGATACTCTGCCGAAAAGCCCAACTTAGTGACCATGCTCAACAAAAAGTATGGCAAAATTTTCATCGTACATCGACTAGATAAAGAAACTAGTGGCATCATTATTTTTGCAAAAAATGCAGACGCACACCGTACTTTAAGTATGGATTTTGAGCATCGACGCGTGCAAAAGACTTATTTAGCATTGGTCGAAGGTCGCATGGTAGAGTTAGAAGGCACGATAGACAAGCCTTTAGCGCCATCCATGACCAGATACAACAAAATGGTCATTAATAAACGGGGAAAACGCTCCATCACAACGTACAAGGTTTTAGAATCGTTTAAGTACTACACCCTTGTTGAAGCCAATATCCATTCGGGGAGATTGCATCAAATTCGGGTACATTTAGCGTCGATAGGTTATCCTTTGGCTATTGATTTTTTGTATGGTAATCAACAAGAATTTAAGCTCTCTTCCATCAAAAAGAAAGGTCTTAATCTTGGAAAATATGAAGAAGAAAGACCCATCATGACCAGAACTACGCTCCATGCTTATTCTTTAACCATCCAGCATCCTACTTCCAAAGAAGAAATGACTTTTAAAGCGGAATTGCACAAAGATTTTAGAGCAGTCATCAATCAATTGCGCAAGTGGAATGCCATCTAAAAACTAAAGACACCATGAAATATCATTTTCTTTTTCTCCTGGTCCTTCTTTTTGCTTCAAGTTGTCAGGATTCGCCGAAAGGCACTGATTCGCATAAAAAACGAACAATCAAAGCCCACAAAAAAGCAGATGGAGACTATTCGGAGATTATCCGTATCGAAGATAGTATCCTAGACGGCGAGCGAGATACCAGCTCTATGGCCAAAATGACTTTTGAAGAAAAAATCTATGATTTTGGCACTGTCAATGAAGGAGACATCGTAAAACACACCTTTCGCTACAGAAATACAGGAAAAAGACCCTTAATGCTAAAAGTGGCGCACTCTACTTGTGGATGCACCGTCCCCCATTACAACACCAATACACCATTGCAACCGGGAGAGCTAGACTCTATCGTCGTCACCTTTGACACCACTAATAAGACCGAAAAACAAAATAAACCGATAACTGTTATAGCAAATAGCTACCCAAACAAAGTAAAGTTGTACCTTCGTGGCTTCGTAAAACAAAAATCAAAATAGTATGGGAGACATTACCGGACTTTTATTCCCTTTGGCCATCATGGGCGTTTTCTTCTTTTTCATCATTCGACCACAACAGCAAAAGCAGAAAAAACAAAAAGGATTTACCGCTAACCTAAAAAAAGGGGATGAAGTTGTTACTAATAGTGGGCTCGTTGGCAAAATAACCAAAGTAGAAGATAACTTCATCACCGTCCAAACTGGTCAAAAAACATTTTTGAAATTTTTGCGGGGAACCATCTCCCAAGAAATGACCGAGCTACTACCCAAAATCCAATTGGGCGAAGTCGTAGATACCAATGTCGAAAAGTAAGCCATCTACTTTTGATTTTTTAACCAAAGAAAGAAGGACGAAGCTGATTATTCTACTCATCGCCTTCGTCTTTTGGTTATTTGTAAAACTCTCCAAGGAGTATCGGACTTCGGAGACCATCGCCGTGGTCTATGAACTTCCCGATACTTTGGCTTGGAGTAGTCCCCCGCCACAGTCCATTCATGTCAGTTATTCGGGTGAAGGATGGTCTTTATTGCGCTCCTTTTCGCGCAAGCCAATTGTTATAAAACCGACTACCCTAAATGCAGGAAATGTAACCTTGGATAGGCGCCAAATTCTTCCTTTTTTGGAAAAACAATTTTCGGATGGTGTACAAATTATTGACTTTACGCCAGATAATCTTTCACTAGGCATTGATTATAAACTACAAAAAATACTACCCGTCAAAGTCTATTGTCAACCAACTTTTGAGCAAGGCTATACGCAAAAAGGTGAGATTCAAGTTCGTCCTGATTCCGTCCAAGTCCTAGGTCCAAAATCTATTTTGGAAAATCTGCAATTTATAGGGACGGAGCTTTGGAAACCTGAAAATAAAAAATCTAGTATTAAAAATCACCAACTTCATCTTTTGAGTCAAAATAAGACCTTGACTCAAAAACCTGATGTAGTTTCCGTTACCTTAAATGTCGAGCAGCTCACCGAAAAATCTTTTTTCGTGCCGATTACTTTACTACATGCCCAAGATTCTATTCGGATCTTTCCAGACAAAGTAAAAATCGCTTTTGCGATTCCTTTAAGCACCTTTGACTCCATACAACCTATTGATTTTGAGCTAGTTGCGGATTTTAAAGATATTAAACCTGGCAGCAAAACCAATACGCTTCCCATCCAAGTCCACAAACAACCTTCCGCCATATCTAACCTTAGATTTAGATCCAAAGCTATTGAATTTTTTATTGAAAAAGAATAATCGGCTATGAATTATCAAGAGACATTGGCTTATCTTTTTCGCCGTCTTCCTATGTTTCAGCGCGTTGGGGTGCAGGCTTTCAAAAAGGATTTGGGAAATATCAAGCAACTGATGAATTTCCTAAACCATCCGCACAATAACTACGCTACTATACACATCGCTGGCACCAATGGCAAAGGATCCGTGACCCATATCTTGGCAAAGATGCTGATGGAAGCAGGATTAAAAGTCGGTTTTTATACGTCACCGCACTATCGAGATTTTCGGGAGCGAATAAAGATAAATGGGCAGTTGATGCCGAAACGAAAAGTAACGACTTTCGTCAAAAAATATAAAGAGCAAATCGAACAAGTCAATGCTTCATTTTTTGAAGTGACGGTGGCGATGGCATTTGATTATTTTGCATACGAGCAAGTGGATGTTGCGATTATTGAGACGGGGTTGGGCGGGCGGCTGGATTCTACCAATATCATTACGCCCATTTTGTCTATCATCACCAATATCAGTTTAGACCATCAGGCGATGTTGGGCGATACGCTTCCGCAAATTGCCATGGAGAAAGCCGGAATCATCAAAAAAGGAATTCCTGTTGTCATCGGAGAAAAGCAGGCTCAGACACTGCCTATTTTTCGCCGCAAGGCAGAAGCCATGAAGGCCCCCTTATTCCTTGCGGAAAAAATAACCAAACTGGAGGTCAGGCAAAACGATATGACTGGTATCAAAGGGTATTTTACGATTGCAGGCAAAAGTTTTGATTTGGAGACCGATATTAGTGGGCCTTTTCAGGAAAAAAACCTGAAGACCGCCATAACTGCCTATCAGCATCTTTTAAAACCATTAGCCTTGCCCGCACTGAGTGCTAAGAGCTTTCAAAACATTCAAAAACGCACCAATTTTATCGGAAGATGGACGATATTGGGTAAAAATCCATTGATTTTGGCGGATAGTGCCCATAATATCGCGGGTTTAACCCTTTTTGCGCAAGCTATCCAAAACATCCCGCACCAAAAAATGTATATAATTTTGGGCACAGTCAATGATAAAAACCCAAGTTACCTATTTGATATTTTACCCAAGAATGCCTTTTATCATTTTGCGAAAGCCAATATACCTAGGGGGCTGGATGCCCAAAAATTATTAGAAATTGCGACCAAAAAAGGCATAAAAGCCCAGGCATATTCTAGTGTAAGACGTGCGCTGGCGGCAGCCAAAAGAAAAGCACAACCTAAGGATTTAATCATCATTGCCGGAAGTATCTTTGTGGTGGCGGAAGTGGTTTAGTGGCATTGCAAATTTATTTGCAAAAAGGCATTGCAAATTTATTTGTAAAATCCAAGCATCGCAAATGAATTTGCTTTGCCATTATGCAAATGAATTTGCATCGCCACTATGCAAATGAATTTGCATCGCCGTAATGCATCGCCTTAAGTAAAAACCCGTAAATTAATTTTATTTCTACCCTAGGAGCTTAGATTATATTACCTTTGTAATTGGCTTAAAATAAACCCTTGCTATATCCCCCCTATAGCGCTAAATTTTGCCAATGGCACCATTCAACCTACTTATATAAAATTTTATCAATATAAGCAGGCTAAAAAAACAAAACAAAATATGAGAATTTTATTACTAGCCCTTTTCTTGGGGGTTTGGGGGACATCCTTTGGGCAAGTTACCTTCACAGCCAATGACCAAGTAGCTCCTTATCAAGGCGTATTTCGCCAAGGCATCAATTTTGACTACTATCCGCCCTATTCTGACCTAAACCTAGCCGATATAGCAGCAGGCAACAGTGCTTTGGGGCTCACCGGTATCGGAGCAACCACTTCCCGTCCTGCATTATTTGAAAGTTTTGTGGAAGCATGGGGCTATGATTCAAGGGTTTATACTTTTCAGCACATGAAAAATCTAGGGATGACCGATATGACTTGTATCGTCGGCTACCCTTCTGAAGCGCATAGAGACCACACTGTTTATTGTTCGGATGGTATTACGGAATCGGCTTTATTTGCCAATCTCTACACGCCTATTTGGGACAATGGCGCCAATGGTACTCCCTACAATGATGACAATTATTATGCGGCTTATCTATACAAAACCGTCACGCTCTACAAAGACCATGTAAAGTTTTGGGAAATTTGGAACGAACCAGGCTTTGACTTGACTTGGAATACCGGATGGCGTCCACCAGGAGACACCGAAGGCAATTGGTGGGATCAAAACCCAGATCCTTGTGACTATGTATTACATGCACCTATCGAACATTTCGTCCGCACTTTGCGCATCAGCTACGAAATCATCAAAACAGTGGACCCGGACGCCTATGTCACCTTAGCTGGTGTAGGCTTTGAAAGCTTCTTGGATGCTATCCTCCGTAATACGGACAACCCGTTGGATGGTTCTGTTACCGCTGACTACCCACTAAAGGGTGGCGCTTATTTTGATGTAATGGGCTTTCATACCTATCCTGATATTGATGGCACTTTGGGGCATTTTGATGCTAGTATTAATGACTGGGTTAGATACAGACATTCGGATGCGGCAGCCAATGGGATGAAGCAGAGAAAAGATAGCTACCAAGATTTATTGGCTCAATACGGCTATAACGGCACGACTTTTCCAAAAAAAGAATGGATTGTAACTGAAAACAATACCCCTAGAGTTGCCTTTAGTCCTTTGACTATGGCTAGTGATGAATCCCAAGTAAACTATATGCTTAAAACAGTAGTTACTGCCATGCGCGAAAATATTCGACAAATTCATCCTTACCAACTATCCGACCGAAAAAGCATTGCGCAAGCTAATGATGAATACGATTTGATGGGTATGTATCTTAATATTACGGGCTCACAACCTTATGATAATCTCACAAAAACTAATGAAGGTATTGCCTATAAGACTAGCTCGGATGCTTTATTTGAAACGACTTATGATCCAACAAAAACGGCGGAAATGAATATCCCAGACAGCTTGGATGGTGCCGCTTTCCTTGACACCGTAAATAACCGTTATGTCTATGTACTATGGGCAAAAACAACCGTTGACCTTGATGAAACTGCTGCTGGTAGCTATTCCTTTCCTTATTCTTTTGGTTACTGCAATATCACCATGAGAGAATGGAATTATTCAGAAACGGGTATTAATTCATCCGTATTGTCAAGTAATATACCGCTTACTGGAAGACCAAGATTTTTCTTTGATGGACCAGATGTTGACTTTGGAGAATTGACACTCACTTGTCCAGACACCATCAACATAGAAATCCCTTCAGGAGATTCTAACATTGTTGTATCTTGGACAGATGCTTTTGCATCTACTACTTGCCCTACCAATGATACGACCTTTGTCACCCAAACCGTGGGACTGCCATCCGGCTCTACATTTACAGTTGGTCCACATACGATTGGTTATGAAGCGACCGATTCCTGTGGTAATTTTCATTTGTGTAGCTTCCCGATTTTTGTTACTTGGGAAGACACTAGTTATATCACCATGCAATGTCCTGATGATATTGTTGTATCAGCTCCAGCAGGAGAAGATCGCGCAATTGTCACTTGGGATGATGCGACCGCTGCGACCAATTGCCTATCTAACGAGCTGAATATCAAGCAAGTAGGCGGACAATATTCAGGAGCGACATTTGTCATTGGTGGACATACTATCGGTTATCAAGCCACAGACTTATGCGGCAATATTTCGTCATGTTCCTTCCTAGTCACCGTACAAAATGCGGCTGGTTCCTGCCCTAATTCTATTTTAGCTTTCACCAAAATGGGTGAAGAGAATGGACATGGGTATTATCTTTCTCACAATACGATGACTTGGCAGCAAGCCAATACTTTAGCCAGCACATCAGGTGGCTACTTGGCTTCCATTAACTCTCCATCTGAAAACGATTTTATCCAAACAAACATAGATGAAATGGCTTTTATCGGATTAAATGATATGACCACAGAAGGTGATTTAGTTTGGGCGAATGGAGATGTTTTAGATTACACTAATTATAATTCGATTTGTACTTGGTGTAGTGAAAATGATGATGACCATGATTTTGGGGAGATTGTCCCTTGGGATGGTACTTGGATTTTTGAAGGTGTTTGGACTCAGCGAAAATTTGTTTTAGAAATGAATTGTGATGCTTCTAGCCAAATCACCCTAAGTTGTCCAAATAACATTGACATCACCACTATGACTGGCGAAGCCGTTGCTTCTTGGGACATACCCGTGCCTACAACTTCATGCATGACCAGCAGCGATATTGACCTAATTCAATTATCAGGGCTCCCTTCGGGTTCTTTCTTCTCGTTAGGCACGCACACCATTACTTATCAAGCCCAAGATTCTTGCGATAATACCGTAAGCTGTAATTTTGATGTGACGGTTTTGGCTGGTACAGCCACTTGTGATGCTATAGCAGGGTTTACACTTTTGGGTACCTACAATGGTCATGGATATTATCTTTCTGATGACGAAGAACGCTGGGAAGTGGCAAAAGTCCTTGCAGAAGACAATGGCGGCTATCTTGCAACGATGAATGACGCTGCCGAAAATGAATTCGTGAGAAGTGCAATGGGACAAAACATGGCTTTTATTGGTTTTAATGATGCCAATACCGAAGGAGATTTGCAATGGGCAAATCAAGATCCTAGCTCCATCGACTTGAGCTATAACAATGACGATGACAATGACTACGCCGTCATGAATTTTTGGGCTGGTACTTGGGGCTTAGTCAATTATCAAGTACGCAAACGGTACATCCTTGAAAAAGAATGTGGCAACGTCACCCCGCAAGGTTGTGGTATCAAGCCTGGTTTTGAAAAACTTGGTGAATTTAACGGAAATGGCTACTATCTTTCTAATCAGCAAAATACTTGGTCTCAAGCCAAAAACCTTGCGGAAGACAATGGCGGTTATTTAGCCACCATGAATACTCAAGAAGAAAACGATTTTGTCCAAAGTGTTTTAGACAACGAACTGGCGTATATTGGCTTTAATGATGCAGCAGTAGAAGGTGAATTGGCTTGGGCTAATAATGATACCGTAACCTTAGACTTGAGCTACAACAATGACGCTGATAACGACTATGCCATCATCAATTTTTGGGCTGGTACTTGGCAGATGGTACTCCCGTCTGTTGCCAAAAAGTACATCATGGAAGTAGGTTGTCATTCAACCAGTTATGTAGCTAAGAATCAATTTGTTATGACGCTTTCGCAAAATGAATTTGTAGCTAATATCAATTGGGCCATCAAAGACAATGAAAACATAGACTACTTTGTGATCGAGCGTTCTCGTGATGGGCGGGAGTTTGAGCCTATAGGTCACATCAAAGGGGATTTAGTTCATCGTTTGATGACCACCTATACTTTTGTAGATTCGGAGCCGATGGTTGGTTTTAACTTCTACCGTATTGAAGCCATTACCCTTGCGGGAAAAAAGGCACACACCAATATGGATGTCGCTAAATTTTCTCAAAGACAACAAATCACACTCTACCCTAACCCTGCTGATAATTACTTCGAGTTGGATTTAATTCCTTTCAAAGGCAATACGGCTGACCTAACCATAACCAATCAATTTGGTCAAATAATCAAACGGGTTCACATTGACAAGGTAGGAAGTAACCCTGAAAGAATCGCACTAGATAAATTCATCAATGGATTTTACCAAGTGCATATTCAGGCAAACAACCGCCAAGCTGCCACTATAAAATTAATTGTGGCGAAAGGATATTAATCTTTCACGCTACGCTATCAAGCCACGAATTCACGAGTACTTCTCATGGATTCGTGGCTTTTTTTTGGCGTTCATACAATTTTTACATCGAACCATCTCCCCCGCCAGCGGGGCACATACACGGTGCGTTCTGCGACATACACTCATGACATACGCTCACGACATACGCTCACGAAACAGGCACTGTATCAGTAATTAACAATCAACGATCCGCCGAATAACTATCTTGCACGGCTCTCCAGCGCCCACACGGAACCATCTCCCCCGCTGGCGGCCGCCAGCGGGGCACATACACGGTGCGTTCTGCGACATACACTCATGACATACACTCATGACATACACTCATGACATACACTCACGACATACACTCATGACATACACTCAAAAACAACAGGCTCTGTATCCGTCCGAATATTGTTTTTTTACTGAACCATTGTTAAATAGCAGAGAAACAAAATCTCAATGCTAGCCTACTTGACAAAAAAATAGCAAAAACAGGCGAAAATGTCGCTGTACTAAATAGTTTCAAAAAATAAGCACCACAAACTCCATTTATTCGTTCTAAATTGTCTTACTTTGACATTCTTTTTTGCGAAAGCCTACAATTACTTATAAATGAGTCATTATTTACGTCTTTTTATTGCGATATTTCTGATGCACATGACCTTTTTGGCGCAAGCCCAAGAAGGGCTAACCATTACGATTTATGGACAGGTTATAGATTACATGACAGAAGAACCCGTGGAGTTTGCCACCATTTATATAGAAAGTACATCTAATTCTGCGCAGACAGACATCCATGGTAAATACTCATTGACCCTAGAAGCAGGCAAGTCCCACTCTTTAATCATCTCTCGTGCAGGCTATAAAGGCGGGCGATTTGTAATCCAAGAAATGAGACCTGGCGAAAAGAAAAAACTAGATTTCGAGTTAGTTTTGGAAGACTCAGACATTGAAGTTATCGTCAAAGAAAGTAAAATCGAAACCCCAGGAATGATCAGGGAAGATGCCCAAAAACTCATCCGAATGCCCAATGCTTCGGGCAACCTAGAAGCGGTTTTGCCTAGTATTGGACTTGGAGTCAGCAGCGGAGCAGGGGGCGAGTTGAGCTCGCAATACAACGTCCGTGGCGGCAATTATGATGAAAATCTAGTCTATGTCAATGATTTTGAGATTTATCGCCCACAATTAATTCGATCTGGACAACAAGAAGGATTGACATTTCCCAACATTGATTTGGTCAAGGATATTTACTTTTCATCTGGTGGATTTCAGCCTAGATTTGGGGATAAGCTCTCTTCGGTTTTGGACATTCATTACAAGCGACCGGACTCCTTGCGTGCTTCCATAGGGCTAAGTTTTCTCGGTGGATCTGCCCACGTAGAAGGCTCGAGCAAAAAGAAAAAATTTAGATATTTGGTAGGTGCAAGATACAAAACCACAAAATATCTACTTTCCACCTTGGATGTAGAAGGAGAATATTTGCCAAGTTTTACGGATGTACAAGCGCATTTGACCTATGATTTTAATCCACATTGGCAGTGGGCCGCTTTAGGCAATTTTAACAAAAGCACCTATCAATTTACTCCACAATCACGAAGTACCAGTTTTGGTCTAGTAAATTTTGCCTTAAAGCTCTATTCTGTATTTGAAGGGGGCGAAAATGATGAGTTTACCACGGCTTTTGGGGGCACATCGCTCACCTACCTATCCAACACTAAGCATAATCCTTACTTCCTAAAATTCTTGGCGTCGTCCTACCAGAGTGATGAGTTTGAGCGATTTGACATCCAAGGGCGCTACCTTTTGGGGCAGGTTGACACCCAATTAGGTAGCGAAACAGAAGGAGAATTTGTATCGATTTTAGGAGCTGGAACACAACATTCCTATGCACGCAATCACCTTCAAAGTAATGTCACTAATTTTGCCCATAAGGGCGGACTCGAAATCCAATTAGACGATAGAAATGACGCTTCACGAAATCATTTTATCCAATGGGGCGTCAAAATGCAACGTGAAGACATTGCCGATAAATTAAATGAATGGGAGCGCTTAGACTCGGCGTTATACTCCCTACCCTACAACAAAGACTCTTTATTATTGAGTAGTGTTTTGAAGTCACAAAATCACTTAGTCTCTATGCGCTATTCTGCTTATGTGCAAGATGCGTTTACGCTACGAAAGGACAGTGTTAGAGAGTTCAAAATTGTCGCAGGAGTACGAGCAGGATATTGGGACACCAACAAAGAACCTTTCATTACGCCCAGAGCACAACTAACGTATAAACCCTTGCGGGGAAAACGAGATATAAGCTATCGTTTTGCGATCGGCATGTACTATCAGCCCCCATTTTATCGAGAGATGCGTAATAATTATGGGGAAGTTAATACCGATGTGCTTGCGCAAAAATCGCTGCACTTTGTGGGTGGTTTTACATGGGATTTCTTTGCAGGAAAAAGAGTGCCCAAAAAATTCAGATTTACCACCGAAGCCTACTACAAAAAACTTTGGGATTTGGTCTCCTATGACCAAGACAATGTCCGTATTCGTTATGCCGGCCAAAACAATGCGGTGGGTTATGTCACCGGACTAGATTTACGTATCAATGGGGAGTTTGTCCCGGATGCAGAATCTTGGATTAATCTCTCTTTCTTGAGAGCAAGAGAAGCATTAGATGGCGTGCAACACTACAAACGTGAACTAGGCAAACCAGACTCTATTTTTGTCAAATATGTACCCCGTCCCACCGACCAATTTATGAACCTATCCATGTTTTTCCAAGACTACTTAAAGAATAATAAAAATGTCAAAATGCACATGAATCTATCCATAGGTTCTGGGCTGCCTTTCGGCATAAAAGACAACAATATCCGTTACAGAAACCCATATCGTTACAAAGCCTATCACCGTGTGGACATGGGTTTTGCTTTTTTGTTGTGGGATGACAGTCGCGCCGCAAAACGCCCTAATCATCCCTTGCGATTTAGTCGAAGTACTTGGCTAAGTTTTGAAGTGTTTAACATGATGAAAGTGTCCAATGTCGCTTCCTACACCTGGATTAAGACCATTTTTAAGCGACAATATGCCGTCCCCAACCATCTTTCTTCTAGACGACTGAACGTCCGTCTGCGCATGGAATTTTAATACGGTTTGAGAAACCTTCCCAAGAAAAAGAAAACAGACTGAAAATCCAACTCGATAAGCCAAAAACAAAGGTTTCTTAAACCTTAACGCACCTGCAAAAAAACTTCCAAAGAAAAAGATGCCAGTAACAATCTCAACCTAGAAAGCCAAAAACATTGACGTCTTAAACCTTAAACCACTTAGCCAAAAATAGGTCTCAGTTGGCAACACTGCTTTAATACTTTTGGACGGGCTGAAGCCCATCCTACTTTTTAATCAACCAAGTCCAAAACACTGCAAAAAAAGCCATAGAAGTGACTTTTGTCATACCCCCCCCAAATAAACGTCGCCTAACCGACAATTTAGCCCCTAAAACCTTATTTTTGTTACAAGATTGTTCTTTTCCTTCTACAAAATAAGACCATGAACAGAACCTATACCCTTTCCCAACTACTGATTCTGTTGCTTGTTACTTTATCTTTGTCAGCCCAAGAAGTACGTTCTATTGATGGCACAGGTAATAACCTTGAGCACCCCGAATGGGGCGCCTATGATTCTCCTTTGCTTACTCCTTCGGGCTTAGACTTTTCCGATGGCGTATCAGAGCCTTCAGGAATCTCACGACCAGACCCTAGAAATGTAAGCAATACGCTATGTGACCAAGGCGGTAGGGATTTGGCTAGTCCAATAAATTTAAGTGACTTTTGTTGGGCTTTTGGGCAGTTGATGGATCATGATGTTGTCCTTGTAGGTGAAAATTCGGAAAACCTTGTCATCAAAATACCCCAATGCGATGAGTCTTTTGATCCTCTTTGTTCCGGTTCGGCAACAATAACTATTCATCGCACCAAATTTGACCCTACGACAGGGACATCTCCCGATAATCCTAGACGTTTTCACAATGAGATCACCCATTGGATGGACGCATCTTTCCTATATGGCTCCACCGAAGCACGTAATCACTGGCTAAGAGCCTTTGAGAATGGACGACTAAAAACTTCACATGGTAATTTATTGCCTTACAATACCTTTACAGGAGAATTTAACTCGCCCATCGACATCAATGCCCCCGAAATGGCATTTGTAACACATACACCTGGACTCCATAAATTCTTTATTGCTGGTGATGTCCGCGCTAATGAAAATCTATTGTTGACTACTCTCCAGACACTTTGGCTACGAGAACACAACCGTATCGCGGATTCGCTTGCGCTAGAACATCCCCAATGGAATGACGCAAAGATTTTTCAAAAAACTAGAAGGCTTATTATTGGCTTGATGCAACATATCGCGTATGACGAGTGGTTGCCCGAAGTAGGTATTTTCCTGCCCCAATATCAAGGCTACGACCCCACTGTCAACCCCAATATAACTAATCTTTTTTCGGTGGCTTCTTTTCGTATCGGACATACGGTTGTCGGAGAAGATTTTTGGCGATTGGATGAAAAAGGGGACACCATTCCGCAAGGAAATATAAGACTTAAAGACGCTTATTTTCAATCCAGTAAATGGATTCAACAAGCGGGACTAGAGCCGATTTTTCGGGGCATGGCGGCGCATCACCAACAAGCTTTTGATGCAAAATTAGTCGATGACTTGCGCAATAGACTTTTTGGTGACCCGGGGCAAGGTGGTTTAGATTTGGCATCGGTTAATATACTGCGCGGTAGAGAGCGCGGACTCCCTGACCTAAATACCATTAGAGCGGCTTATGGCTTGCCCATATATACACGTTATTCGGAGATTACTTCTGATGTCCAAAAACAAGCCAAAATTAAAGCGGTTTACTGGAATATTGATGATATTGACCCTTGGGTAGGACTACTTTTGGAAGACAGGATACCTGGCAAAATGATGGGAGAAACAATGCACGCTACCCTCTACCGACAATTTCAACGACTACGTGATGGTGATCGTTTCTTCTATCTGAATGACCCTGAGCTTTCGCAAACAGAAATTAATTGGATAAACAACACCATGCTCTCTGACTTAGTCATGAGAAATACAGACGTAAAACTCATGCAAAGAGAGTTAATTGTTGCCATGCCACGTGAAGAAATCATCAAAGAGTATGTCGAAATGGACGAAGATGCGCTTGCGTCTTATGCCCTACCAAACCCAGTACCCAAAAACGAAGCTGTTCACATCGTCATTGCTTCTCCTGAAGCAACCGATGCAGATATTATTTTGATGGATTTTAGTGGACGGCAACTTATCTCCAACTCCATTGCTTTAAACAAAGGAAAAACCGTACATACTTTTAACTTAAATGACTACCCTAGCGGCGTGTACTTGGTCAAGGTGACTAGTGGTGGTGCCCAGACTGTGCAGCGCATTGTCAAAGAGTGATTTAAAGGTGAAGGGTGAAGAAAAAGCTCCAAGCCAAAACATAAACCCCAGTAGAGCTCCCCAGCTTCGAACCAAACAAAGTTTGGGGTCCAAATGATATTTCTATAATTGTTTCCAATCATTTTTTGGTATTCTAGTATATTATTGGCATGTTTGCAATTAAAAAACTAGAATATGCAGCTGACCAAAGAAGGATATCGCCTTTCGGAAAATATCAACCCTATTTCCCTTTGTCAAAAATATGGGACTCCGATTTATGTGTATGACGCCCATTTATTTGAGCGGCAATATTTGCGCATGAAAAACGCCTTCGATGTACCCAATTTAAAGCTCAACTATGCGGTCAAGGCTTTGTCCAACATTAATGTCTTAAAGTTCTTTCGACAATTAGGTGCAGGGCTGGATTGTGTCTCTATCCAAGAAATTGAAATCGGATTACTCGCTGGATTTCCCCCGAATAACATTATTTTTACACCTAGCTCTGTATCCTTGCAAGAAATGCGTTTGGCGCAAGCAAAAGGTGTCCGCATCAATATTGATAGTATCCCCATGCTTGAGCTTTTTGGTTCAGAGTTTCCAGACATGCCGATTGGGCTACGCTTCAATCCCCATGTTTTTGCAGGCGGCAACCGCAAAATTTCGGTCGGACATATCAACTCAAAATTTGGGATTTCTGTCCATCAACTCCCCCATGTCCTACGTATCGTCAACCGCCTAAATCTAAATATTGAAGGTGTCCATATCCACACAGGATCAGATATTTTGGATACGGACGTCTTTTTGGCCGCTACAGAAATCTTGTTCAATACCGCCAAAGAGTTTGACAACTTAGATTATATCGACTTTGGCAGCGGCTTTAAAGTCGCCTACAAAGAAGGAGATATCGAAACCGATATCGAGCTTCTTGGGCAAAAATTCTCCAAACGATTCAATCAATTTTGCAAGGAGTATGGCAAAGAGTTGACTCTAATGTTTGAGCCCGGCAAATACCTAGTGAGCCAAGCGGGTACTTTTTTAGTGCAAACGAATATCGTCAAACAAACCACTGCCGCCGTTTTTGCAGGCGTCAATTCTGGACTCAATCACTTGATTCGCCCCATGTTTTATGATGCGTACCACCACATTGTGAATATCAGTAACCCTTACGGGAAAAAGCGGATTTATTCCATTGTAGGCTATATCTGTGAGACAGATACTTTCGGGGTCGATCGCCAAATATCTGAAATCAAAGAAGGGGATTATTTGGCTATCCTAAATGCTGGTGCTTATGGTTTTATGATGGCATCTAACTATAATTCCCGTTTGCGTCCAGCAGAAATACTTGTCTATAAAGGCAATGATTACTTAATTCGCAAAGCAGAAAACTTGGATGATTTATTGCGAAATCAGGAGATTATCGACATTTTTTAACCTTGCCGTATTGGGGAACCAATTCGTGAATTGGTTTTACCGCCTTTTGCCTTGCGTATCCTGACAGCCACCACCTTGTACTCCGGGCAATAGGCTTCCGAATCCATCACGTCCGATGTCAAATTATTGACCATTATCTCCGGAAAATGAAAAGTCGTACTCAATACGCCAGGCTTAACACCCTCCGTCACAAAGGCTTTGATATCTACTTTGCCACGGTGCGACTCGACACAAACCATTGTACCATCTTTGATGCCTTTCCGTTCGGCATCTTCGGGATTAATCCATATTACATCTTCGGTGTGAATCTCTACGTTATTGGTTCGTCGAGTCATGGCACCACAGTTGTAATGCTCCAAATCTCGGTTGGTCGTTAAAATAAAAGGATAGTCTTTGGCATTGGTTTCCAATTCTTCGGACTCTGCGAAAGGATGGAACTCAAAGTAGCCCTTCCCCCTTTTGAAGGTCTCTGCATGTAAAATCTGAGTATCTTGCCCTTCTTTATTGACAGGCCATTGGAGACCGTTTTTGCCGAGTCTTTCCCATGAAATCCCCGCAAAAAATGGAACCACTTGAGAAATTTCTTCCAACATAGTATCTGGGGCATACGGTGGTTGGGGGTATCCCATCCGATTCATTATTTCTACGATAATTTGTCCATCAGGCTTCGCATGACCGATAGGCTCCACTACCTGCTGTACCCGCTGCACACGTCGTTCTCCATTAGTAAAAGTCCCACTTTTTTCTAAGAAAGAAGCACCAGGCAAGATAACATCCGCATATCTAGCCGTTTCTGTCATAAACAACTCCTGAACAATCACCAAATCTGTTTTTTCTAAAGCTTTGATTATTTTTTGGGTATTGGGATCTGTTTGTACCACATCTTCACCGATAATCCAAAGCGCTTTCAATTTTCCCGCAAGGGCTGCATCAAACATGTGCGGCGTTTTGAGCCCTTCTTTTTTCGGCAAATCCACCTGATAAAAATCCTGATAAAAATTTATATTTTCCGCAAGGTTAACGTCTCGATAGCCTGCACCCTGATGCGGCTGTACCCCCATATCTGCTGCTCCTTGAACATTATTTTGCCCACGTAGCGGATTGACACCTACCCCCTTGCGCCCAATATTTCCAGTCAATAACGCTAAATCCGCTATTTGCATGACCGTAAAAGTACCCTGACTATGCTCCGTCACACCCAATCCATGAAAAGACATGGCATTTTTCGCGGAAGCATAGGCAATGGCCGCCTTACGTACTAATAACCGATTGACCCCACTAATAGCTTCCATCTCATCCAAATCAATAGCCCGTATCTCTTTGGCGAAAGCTTCAAATCCTTCTGTTCGAGTTTCCACAAAAGATTCGTCCACTAAGTCTTCTTCGATAATATAATACATCATCATGTTGAGCACAGCGACATTGGTACCAGGTCTAAGGGCGAGATGATATTTAGCGTATTTTGCCAGTTCGGTTTTCCGTGGGTCAATGACGATGAGATTATTGGCCTTCATCGCAAATTGTTTGATTTTTGCGCCAGTCACTGGATGCGCCGATGTGGGATTGGCACCAATCACCATAATACAATCAGTATGGTTGATATCATCCACCGAATTTGTTGCTGCGCCCGTCCCAAAAGTCCGTTGCATTCCCAGAGCAGTTGGGGAGTGACAGACCCGAGCACACCCATCAATATTATTGGTGCCAATGACCGCCCGCAAGAATTTTTGCATCAGATAATTCTCTTCATTGGTACACCTAGACGAAGAAATGGCTGCGATGCTATCAGGACCTTCTGTCTCCTTAAAGTAATTTAACCTTACGGAAATATAGTCATAAACTTCATCCCATGATACAGCTTCAAGCTGCCCATTTCGGCGGATCATCGGCTCGGTCAAACGCTCTGGATGATTATAAAAACCAAAAGCATAACGCCCTTTTAGACAGGTATGCCCTAGATTAACGGCCGCATCATACGGCGCTAAAATACTGTTAATCTTACCGTTAGATACCGATACATCTAAATTACAACCAACTCCACAATAGGTGCAAATCGTCCGAATCGGCTCCGATGTACGCACTGCCTTCGACTCAAAAATATCAGAAATCGCCGACGTCGGACAGGCTTGTACACAGGCTCCACAACTCACGCAATCAGACGCTTCAAAATTTTCGTCCATCCCCTTGATTATATGGCTATCAAATCCACGTCCCGCCACCGCTAAGACAAATTGTCCTTGTACTTCGTCACATGCACGCACACAACGATAGCAGTTGATACACTTCGCCATGTCACTAGTCAAATAAGCATGACTCCAGTCTTTTTCTTTATCAAAGTGATTGGCTCCTTCTGGATAACGGACATCTCTGATACCTACTTGTGCTGCGACCGTTTGGAGTTCACAATTATTATTTACTTCGCAAGTCAGGCAGTCCAAAGGGTGATCCGTCAGTACCAATTCAATGATATTTTTGCGCAAGCGCGTAATGCGCTCGTTATGCGTTTCTATATACTGTCCTTCACCGACAAATGTGTGACAAGAAGCTAACGCCTTAGATGGCCCGTCTTGCTCTAATTTTACATCTACCGTACACAGCCGACATGACCCTGACGGAAATAAATTAGGCGCATCACACAACGTAGGTACATAGTCTGTCCCCTTGTGACGCCGAATGAAACTTAATAGGGTCTCCCCTGCTTCAAATTCGTATGGTTGGTTATTTTTGTTCGCTTTCATTTTTTTTTTTTTTTTTGGGCTGCGCCCTTTTTGTCTTTGGTGCGCTCGCTTTTTGTCTTTGGTGCGCTCCTTCGTCGCTTTTGGTCTTTGGGGCGGGCTTCGCCCTTTTGGTGCTGCCGCAGCGGCTTACTCC
>CAMZKG010000274.1 GCA_947311105.1 uncultured Saprospiraceae bacterium | reverse complement strand
TTCAACTTGCCTTTGGCGTTCAAATTGCCTTCGGCGTTCAACTTGCCTTTGGCGTTCAATTTGCCTTCGGCGTTCAACTTGCCTTCGGCGTTCAACTTGCCTTTGGCGTTCAATTTGCCTTTGGCGTTATCCATACATCCCGTCTGACCGTTTTCGAATCAATATCTTAAAAAATCGAAACCAAAATAACACAAAAGTAACCATCCATAAAACCATCGCAGTCCCAACAAAATGAACCACCATACTCGGTGCAAAAACAGGTAAAAGTACTCGGAATATAACCGTCAAAATAATACCATAAAACAACCATTTAGTCGCTTCTAATTCCTGTAAAACATTGCGCCCCGTATGCCCAAAACTGACACGACTCATCATACTTAAGGTTATCATTCCAATCCCCCCTACAGTGAACATGTGCAAGGTCAAAAAAGTAGAATAATGCAAAAAATACTCCGCGATTTTCATCAAAAATGCCATTGTCAAAAATACATAACTCACATACAACGACCAGATTAGGTGTCTTGTCCAAATACCTTTATCATACCATGTAATTAATCGTATCACATTGATTATCAATAAAATAGAAGCTACACCTATCGCAAATTCCTGATTAAAAAACCAAATCTCATTGACACTATAGACCAAAAATAAAGGTATCAAAACCTTATCCAAAACCCCTTTATTCCGTACAGGATTCGGTAGCTTCAAGGCGCTATTAATAAAATTTGGTACTAGCCGTCTAGCAAATATAAAAATCAAATTGAGCACCAAATACAAACTTGCAAAAACCGCATCTCGCGGAGACATGATTGCTATCCCAAATGTCCCCAAATAATAAACGACATTCATCATCAACAACATAAAAAGAATAACCAAGACGGGCCATTGTCGGCTCATCTTGCGATGCAAAATAGGTACTGCCAAAACCAAAAACAAAAGCATCCCAAACATAATATCTCCGAATGCCTGAAAATAAGCCAATGGAGCATTCAACGGCGGAATACGCCCAATGAACCAAAAAATCACCAACCCTAACAATAGATTACCGTCCGCAGTTTGGAGCTTTGTCCAATTTCGCACCGCAGTCAACAAGAAACCCGCAATTACCGCCAAGACATAACCATAAACCATCTCATGACCATGCCAAAGCATCCACGACATCTGTCCCGATTGATGTATAGGCCAATCCCAATGAAAAGTATAAACCCCCATCCAAATAATCATCGCCAAAACCGCATAACCCGTAGCCATTAAAAAGAAAGGTCGAAATCCTGTTTGCAGGAAGGCGATATTGGTCGTCCTTTTAAAGGACTCTAATCCGATATTTATCATTATTCTTGTGTTTTAACTATTTAGGTAGGGCAGATTTTTGCCACAAAATGCCTATTTTCTGCCTAAAAATCGGAGCACCTAAACAGTTGCCTTGTGTTTTAAAAATCGGCAGACTAGCTGACTATGTAAGCCAAAAAGAAACCAAACAAAATAATTAACATTTTGGTGATGGAAAATTGGTGATGATGCCCCGAATCTTTATCATTTTCAAATAAAATCAAGGTCGATATATGAAAGAAAGCGCCTATCAAAATCGCCAGAAATATACGCATCACGTGAGCATCCGCCTGCCAATGGCTGCCCAACCATGCCCCAAATGGCGTCATCATCGCAAATCCCAATAAAATCATCATGGCATTGACTCGATTAAGGCCATTGGTTACCAATAACACCGTCAAAGCAAATGCCGCAGGTGCTTTGTGAACTATAATCGCCCAAAATAGGTTTTCTTCATGATGGTGATGGCCCACTTCTTCAAATCCACTAATCGGCAGCCCTTCCAAAAAAGCATGCAAACTCAATCCTATCAACACCTGAACGACATACACCATTTGCTTTTCATGATGATGCGAATGTATATGCCCATGCTCCACACCTTTTGACAAATATTCAAAGGAAATTTGTAAGAGAAAACCAACAAGCATCCAAATCCCTATTTTTGCGGAAGCGCCCATATACACGGACGGCAACAGACTCATGGCTGTTATCCCCAAAATATAGGCTCCCGTAAAGCTCAATGCATATGGCAAAAAAGTCTTACGGTTGGCACCAAAAAAGATGCCTCCTACCCCTCCGACCAAAACAACCACAACCAAAATGATATACTTCCAAATCTCCATTCAAAATTTCTTATTCTCCCCCAACAAAATAGTCATAAAGCCACGCCATCAATAGTCCATAACTCACTCCGACCAACGTCCCGCCCAAAATATCCAAAGGATAATGAACTCCCACATATACTTGCGCAAAACTAATCGAAAAAGCCCACAAAAACAGTCCAAAACGAAGCCATCTGGGGCGCTGAAAAATGGTAAACATTAAGAACACCGCAACCGCAAAATGGTTGGCAGCATGAGATGACGTAAAGCTATATCCGCCGCCACAGTGGACCCGAAGATGAATGTCCGGTATATTGGCTAATTCATGGCAAGGGCGCGGGCGCTGAACCGTCTTTTTGATTAATTCGCTACTGGTCAAATCAGCCATTGCAACGGTGACAAAAAGCATAAAAAGGAAGTACCATTTGCGATGACCCAAATTTACAATCGCATACGTCAAAAGAAAGACATAGAAAGGTGCCCAAAACAACTTTTCGCGCAATATCGGCAGTACCGCATCAAAAATTGGATTACTCCAATGGATATTGATGAGCTCGAATAAATAACGATCTAGGCTTAGTAAATCTCCCATTTGCATGCTTTATGAGAACAAAAGTAAGAAATTATTTGATTTCGATAAATAAATATTCACTAAGGACTAATTATCAAAATGTGCGAAGGTAAAACGCCATTAATACGGACATAGCAGTTACGTTGGGAACTACTGACGGAGAACAAAGCTAAATTTGAAGACTTATTTACAATGGTTCTGTAAAAAAAACAATACTCCGACGTAGCCTGCCACGCCTCCAACGTCTTCCTTGATTAAGGCAAAATTTGATGCTGTATAAATAAAAGAAATCCCTGCCAAAAATCTTCAAATTTCACCTTACTCTGCGTCAGAAGTCTCCACCGTGACCCGCTACGCCTACGTATTCACACCACAAACCTTCGCTTAGCCCATAGCTTTGCCATGAGCTAAGCTGGGAAACCCCTACGGGCCCTACGGGGTTTTAGGTACATTTTTTTTCAAACTTCACTTCAGGAAATAACTTCTATTTTACGTAATTCAGCCAAAACATAACTTGCGTTAAATAGAAAAAGGCCCGTGTTTATTGGGTGTATTGCTACTTTTTTGCAAAAAAAATGACCGAACCATTGATTTAGAAAAAATATTGCTTATACGACTTCAAATTCTATTTTAATCAAAGAATTGGTTAAAAAACATGGTAAGCACGGGCGCAGTTATTTATTTTTTCACCAAAATAGTAATATCTATGCTAAACATACCTATCAATACCCGTACAGATTTACGATTATTTCTTCATGGAATCTCTAATTTCGTCCCTAATAAAAGAATACTCAATAACGTTAGAAATAAAATCCTTGATATCCGTATTCTGCCACGAGAAGACCTTACTATTATCTAAAGCACCTAGAAAAATTCTATTCTGTTTAACCAATTTTGGGCTTCTTTCCTTAATAAAATCTATAACAACTTGCCTTTTAACAGGACCTTTACTGCCTGCAGTCAAAGTTCCATCATGCCAAAACTCATAAATAGTGCCATCAGTTAAGACATATTTATCAATCGACAACTGCAACGACAAGTGGCTTCTTTCGTAACTATCTATTGCCACAAGTAAATATGTAATCCCTTTGGAATTCCCCCAATGCTTGTGATTCACTGTTTTAGCTTTAGCCATAATCGAAAGACTAATAATATCCGCTTCTTTGTTATCATCTTCCAAAATAAAATATCGATAATTACCTCCATAGCCGCCTCCTCCCGAATTCCCAAAATTTGTGACTCTTATTCCGCCATCCTTGACAAGCTTTCGATTCTTTACATTCAGGTGCTTTAATTGATCTTCTTGGTCGTACAAGAGCTCCACAAGATTTGTAAGTAAAGGGACAGAACTTTTATCGGTATCTTCACCAATACAGACTAATTTATACAATTCATCGTAATTATCTTCTAAATCACCTAAATGGTTTCTTCTCCCAAGCTTCTCAACGGTGTACTCCTTTTCTATTGGAACTTTCGAATCAAGAATCTGGGGGTATATCGGCATCTCTTCTATTTCAACTATTTCAGTTTCTGTTTTTACAAATAATTTTGACTCTTTTTCATTTGTAGCAATAACATAGAGCATCTTATCTGTATATTCAGATAAGACATCAGAATATCTATTCAGCTGCGCCCCAATTGAATCAGATAATATAACAGAATTAGATATCAAAATATTTGGTGCTTTACATTCCACCAATATCAATGGAAACCGCTTGCCTCTTTCATTAATGCCAAACACCAATATATCTACTCGCCCTCTTTTACCTTTTTTTATTTTTGACAAAGGATATTCCACTAAAATTTGTTCAACAGGAATCTTGTACTTATTAATTAAGAGTTTAATAAAATTCTGCCGAACAGCTTCTTCAGGCGTTAAAAGAATTAATTTTTTACGCACTAAACATTCAATACAACTTTTTCCATTTTTTAAATAATTTTTCATTATTTGTTTTTTTTTCAATGTTTAGTCAATTTATTCTACCAAAACCGTAGGTAAAAAGCATCAATAACCATTGATTGTTTACAATTTTAGCGCAAGTTAGCGCATTCTAATGAATTAGCAAAATAAAAATGTAATTTTTCTTTATATGTTCGTTTTGCCATTATGCAAAACGAAGCGTTATTCTATATCACAAACTTGGAAAGTTTTTGGCAGTTCAACTCTAATCTGGAATTTTATACAAATCCGACTAAATAAACAAAAAACGAACGTTCGATTCTCATATCAATTCTTGGGAATCTTACGAAACACTCCAACGGCCGTTCGGCTCTTAATCAAATCTTTAAAATCTTGCCATACAGCCGAACGGTCGTTCGGCTCTGCTAGCCAATTATGATGATATTGCCAGACAGCCGAACGGCCGTTCGGCTCTGCTAGCCTTCAAAGTGGAAAGAAAGCGTGAAGGATCGGGATAATACTTTGTCCAATACAGTAGATTGGTCTAAAGCTTCATTGTGCAACAAGACATTGCCTATACCGTGGGAATATTTTATTTCGGGTGAAAAGATAAAGAAAGGGAAGAAAAACTGGACTCCAGCGCCCATTTCTACCGCAAAATCAGTCGGAGAAATCTTCAAAATCTCATCGGCTTGACGCGTGCGACTTTCATTAGCTACATCGAAAGAATACTTGACACCTGCAATGACAAAAGCCCGTTTATCGTGATAAGGAGCCGATTTAAAACGAACTTGAAAAGGTAGTTCAACCATGACCGAGCCTACTTTTCGTTCTCTTGGAATGATTGTTTTAGGGGCGGTATATTGTAGATTCCTTTCGGAAAAAGATAAAGTAGGCAATAGTCTAAAGTCAAAATAATCCCCAATTTTCAAATTGGTAACAATCCCTAGGTTAAAACCAGGCCCTTGCACACTTTCGACCCTAATAATACTATCGTTATTGATAAATTTGTTAGATCGAAAGACCTTATAATCAGAGCGATTAATCCCTAAGGTAATCCCAAAATAATAAGGTTTTTGCTGAAAATCAAGATAATTATAGTTACTCTGCCCAAAGGAAAAGGCAGCTACAAATAAAAGTAATGTAGTAATTATTTTTTTGCGATGTACAAAGAGCATATTCCAAATGTTAAAGGCTTACAAATTGCGTTTTCAAACCCGACTTTTTCCAAAATTTCGGTAAATTCATCTCCTTCCGGAAAAGCAGTGGCCGACTCAAATAAATAGCGATAGGCTCTATCATCTTTGGACATAAGCTTTCCCGCCGTAGGCAATACATAACGGAAGTAGGTGTTAAATAATTGCTTAAAAGGAAAAGTTTTAGGTTTAGAGAATTCTAAAACAAAAATCCGACCATCTTTTTTCAATACACGATGCATTTCTGACAATCCCTGCTCTAAATGCTCAAAATTTCTGACACCAAACGCAACCGTAGCAGCATCATACACGCCAGTTTCAAAGCTCAAATTCTCACAATCTTCTTCCTGTAAAGCTATTTTTGCCGTAAGGCCCGCCTTATTCACCTTTTCTTCCCCAATTTTTAGCATACCTGGAGACAAGTCAACGGCCATCACCGTAGAATTATTAATTTTTTGGGCAATAGCAATCGCCACATCCCCAGTTCCCGTTGCCACATCTAGGATTTTTGTAGCTCCCGTCTTGCGCAAATGTTTGAGCATCGTCTTGCGCCAAAGTCGATCAATCCCAAAAGAGAGCGTTTTGTTGAGCAAGTCATAAGTCCCGGCGATGTTGTCAAACATATCCTTAACCTGCTCTTTTTTGGCTTTATCATTCCCGTAAGGGGTTATATCTTCTATTTTCTTTTCCATAATTGGGCGCAAAGGTACGTCTTTTTTGGGACGCGAAGCCCTACTTTTATTTTTTTTCAAAAAACATCATCTTCAGTCCCCAAAATTCAGTTATATTGTGCCAAAATATCAAACTACTATGCGTATCAAGCTTACTCTTAACCATCTCCCGAATAGTACCCTACCAATCAACTATTCCTACCTTTTATCTTCGATGATTTATAAAATGCTGGAAAAAGCCAACCCTGAATTTTCCAAATGGCTGCATGAACAAGGCTGGGGA
>CAMZKG010000273.1 GCA_947311105.1 uncultured Saprospiraceae bacterium | reverse complement strand
GCAACTCAGCCAAAAACATTAACTTGCATTAAATAGAAAAAAGCCAGTGTTTATAGGGCTTTTTGCTACTTTTTTGCCAAAATAATGACCGAACCATTGGTGGAACAAAAATTTCTTTTTTAGCGAAACGCCACTTACAAAAAATAAATGGCATTTGCCACCAAAAGTTTTCCATCTTCCCAGAAACCCCGAAAAATAGGGCTGTGTGTCAAATAGATAATTTGTCCATCTCCCAATTTACGATGTCCAAAAATCATATTGTTACCAAAATGCGATAAAAACTGTTGACCAAAGAATCCAATTACTTTGGGATTGTAAGTAGTGCGCCCAACATTATGCCCATTGGACAAAAGGGCAAAGGACAGTTCATTACTTTTAAGTGTAAAAGTGTTGTCCGAATACCCAAAGCCTAAAGGGTGGGTATGGTCAATGGCTACTTCAATAATACCGCCAGGCACGGCGGTCTTTAACTCATGTGAATGGTCGTTGTACCGTCGAAAACCGTGGTCATGGTGAAAAGATTCTTCAGGGCTTAATTCTAGCTTCATGTTCTCTTCTCCATCGAAAGTGGTACAAGCCGAACCTACTAATATTAACTTTCCCCCACTTTTTATCCAGCTTTGAATATACTTTTTAGTTTTAAACTTCTGAAACTTATAGTCCCCTGCGACCATAATAATCGTACTATAATCCCAAACATCAGAAGACTCAAATGCCTGCAAAGATAGGGCGACAAAAGGCTGTCTTAAATCGGTATCCAAAAAATGCCAGAACTCTCCATATTGATAAGGATCTACGCCATCTCCATAGACCATCGCAATCTTAGGTTTTTTGATGAGTCGGATTGATAGAGACCCCAAATCCGGCCCATGACTCGCCAAACCTGTAGTCAGCTCATGGAGATTTACCCAGTTGCTATGGGCAGCATCCGATAATATTTGAGCGATATTTTTTTGTTTTCGGTTATCCGCTTGCGTGATGATAAGGCTTCCGCGCTCGAATGATTTTCCTGAAAAGGAGAAAGGTTTCGTAGCATAACGCACATTGATATTTTTTTGAAGCAACTCCGCTAAAAAAGCCGCATGATTGGCATCTTTCCAGTCCGCAATCCAAGCGTAAGCCGTTCTATTTAAGTTTTTTCGGGGTTGTTGGATTTTTGCGAAAGCAGCTAAAGATGGTAGTTTCTCAGAAGTTGCAAATGCTTCTAAGCCAAAAGCATAAGGCAAAGCCCAGGCCGTAATATCATAAGTTAATGAGTCTTTAAGCAGTGAGTTGGGCTCAAATAAAACTTTGGCAAGGACGCCCATTGTTTGTTGAGTAGGGATGATTAAATCTCCTTTTGTATAATTAAAATTAGTGTCTTTGCGCAACTGATAACTGTAACCGTGCGCCTTCATTTTATTTTTGACCGTAAAATATTTGATTTGATGCCGGTCTAGTAGTTCGGTAAGCTTTTGGATGCGGTAGGGATTTTCTCTTTTTTTGATGACGAATGCTGAGTAAGTATTATTTTTTTTTTTCCGACTTGCGTCAAAATATTTTTTGAATGCTTTGACCAATTTAGAACGATGTTGGGCAGCAACCTGAATGGTAGAAATGGATGCTGCCGTATGATGTTCGATGCGCTCTTGGATGGTCAAAGTATCTCCCGTATCTAACCACAAAGCCTTGCCTGCCACGCTATGACCTGCCTGTTCGTAAGTCATCCCAATTGCTCCATTAAACATCGGGTAGGTGTCGCCATATCCAGGATAAAACAAATCAAAAATTTCTTTGGTAAAATATAGCCATTTTTTCTCATCAAAAGTGCGGGCATTGGCTTGCCCAATAGTCGTCTGAAATTCTTCTTGAAAAGCAGAGATATACTCATGAAAAGGTAGCGTCGCTGGCGCAAAATAATACCCATTATTGGGGCGTTGTTCATGCATGTCAGGCGCAACATGGGGCATCCAGTCGTGATAGATTTTTAATAATTGCTGGGTCTCCTTTTGGGTCGCCCAAGACCAATCCCGATTCAAATCAAAATAAAAATGATTGGTTCTACCCCTAGGCCAAGGTTCATGATGCTCACGGCTTATCGCATTAGGCATAAGCACATGGTGAGACACACTGCGATTCCAATTAACATATCGGTCAAGCCCATCTGGATTGACACTTGGATTAATAATAACCACTACGTCATCTAGCCATTTGTTCTCTTTTTGAGTCAATTGATAGAGTAGGTTTAGGGCAGTTTCGGTGGTACCAGGTTCATTGCCATGCACCCCAAAATTAATCCAGACGATAGCTTTCGCTAAAGCCAAATCTGGTTTGCCTTCGACTAAGCCTGTGAGTCTCAAGTTGTTTAGTCGTATCTGCTCAAGATTTTGGATGTTTTGGGGAGACGAAACGATAGCAACTCCAAGTGGTCTTTTTTCGGTAGTATATCCGTAGGATTGATAGGTCACTTTGTTACTTTGCCTCGCTACATATTGAAAATAATCGACCACCAAATGATGGGGCGTAAATTCTTTGCCATAATTAGTCGGCAAAAAATCATCAGGACTTGCCATGTCTGCTTGCGCAAAAAGAGCCCCGGATGCCAAGATAAAAAAAGTAGTTAGTAGTTTTTGCATGTAATCGTTTTATAGGGTAGCTAAATAATTAAAAAACGGCTTCTACAATCTTTTGAATGACCGCAGAGTCACCCATTGTATAAAAATGAACCCCAGGGACACCCGCTGCTTTTAGTTCTTTAGATTGCATAATGGCCCATTCAATCCCCACTTGGGTACGAGCGGCGGCATCTTTGGCAGAAAGAATCGCTTTGACGAGTTCTTCGGGAAAGTTAACATAAAACTTTCGGGGAATAGAGTTTAATTGATATTTTTTGGTCACAGGCTTCAATCCAGGCACAATGGGGACTTCGATACCCGCAGCTCGGCAAGCCTTGACAAAGTCAAAAAACTTCTTATTATCATAAAATAATTGGGTTACGATATAGCTGGCTCCCGCATCGACTTTTTTCTTTAAGTTGATGATGTCGGCTTCCATATTGGGAGACTCAAAATGCTTTTCAGGGTAGCCCGCTACTCCAATACAAAAATCAGTATGTGCGCCGTTGACCTGTTCGTCCAGATATATTCCTTGATTCATGTCCATGATTTGGCGCACCAGGTCAATGGCATATTTGTGTCCATTTTTTTCAGGCACGAACTGTCCTTCGAAGGCGCGGGCATCACCACGCAACGCCAATACATTGTTGATATTCAAGAAGTTAAGGTCTATGAGCGCGTTTTCTGTTTCTTCTTTCGTAAAACCACCGCAAAGCAGGTGGGGTACCGCATCGACCCCATATCTCATCGAAATAGCCGAGCAAATCCCAATAGTGCCCGGGCGTTTCCGAATAGCCACCTTCTCAAAATGCCCCGAAGGCATACTCTTATACACAAACTCTTCTCGATGATAAGTGACATCCACAAAAGGGGGCTTAAACTCCATCAAGGGATCCAACGCATCAAAAATCTGATGTATCGTACTCCCTTTTAAAGGTGGTAAAATCTCAAAAGATACTAAGGTCTTACCATTAGCCTTTTCATAATATTCAGTTACTTTCATAAAGTCCAGTTTTTAAGTACTTACGAGTTGTGCTACCATCCGTTACATACTGATACCTAGGGTTTTAAAATTGGTGAAAAAACTTTGTAATCTCATCCCTTCATGATGCATCACTTTTGCCCTACCCTTTCACCTACAAAATGTCGCTGTAGTAGCAACACCTAAGTACTAATTACTCCCAATTCCTTACCCACTTTCGTAAAAGCAGCAATCGCTTTTTTCAAGTCGTCCCGTTTATGCCCAGCGGAGATTTGGACTCTGATACGCGCTTTTTCTCTTGGCACCACAGGAAAGAAAAAGCCAATCACATAAATTCCTTCTTCTAACAAAGCGTTGGCAAATTTTTGCGAAAGCTTAGCATCATACAACATAATAGGCACAATCGGATGCGTACCAGGGATGATGTCAAACCCCGCTTTAGTCATTTCCTTGCGGAAAAACTTTGTATTTCTTGCCAATTTATCTCTCAATTTTGTCGTCTCACTCAGCATATCTACCACGGCAATCGACGCACCAACCACTGAAGGAGCTAACGTATTAGAAAACAAATAAGGCCGAGAGCGCTGTCTCAAAATACCCACAATTTCCTTTTTAGCGGCCGTAAATCCACCTGAAGCGCCACCCAACGCTTTGCCAAAAGTACCCACAATGATATCTACCCGCCCCATGGCGTTACAATGCTCGGCAGAGCCCCGTCCTGTTGGTCCGGTAAATCCAGTGGCATGACTATCATCCACCATGACCATTGCACCGTATTTGTCCGCAAGGTCACAAATCTTATCTATTTGAGCGATGGTGCCGTCCATGGAAAATACCCCGTCTGTCGCAATCATCAAACGTCTGGCGCCAGCCGCTTTGGCTTCTTGGAGCTTGACTTCCAAATCCTTCATGTCGTTGGTGGCATAGCGATAGCGTGCCGCTTTGCACAAGCGAATCCCATCAATAATGGACGCATGATTCAGCGAATCAGAAATAATCGCATCTTCTTTGCCCAATAATGGCTCAAAGAGACCACCATTTGCATCAAAAGCAGCAGCATACAAAATCGCATCTTCCATACCGACAAATGCCGCAATTTTCTCTTCTAGCTCCTTATGAATATCCTGTGTGCCGCAGATAAAACGCACGGAAGATAGCCCAAATCCATGCGTATCAATGGCTTTTTTGGCGGCTCTAATTACTTTCCTATTGGACGAAAGTCCTAGATAATTGTTGGCACAAAAATTAAGGACTTCCTGTCCGTCCGATACTCGAATGGTTGCCCCCTGCGGAGTGACGATGATTCTTTCATCTTTATACAAACCCGCTTCTCTGATGTCCGCCAATTCTTTACCTAGTTGATTTTTTATTTCTCCGTACATGTCTGGTTTTTTAGCTTGCGCAAATAGAAGACGAAAGTACGGACTATTGTAGTAAAAACCTTGTTTTTTTACTTTTTTTGTGTAAAACTAGTTGTTAGCATCTAGTAACCTGATTGCTAGACACCCGAACGGCCGTTCGGCTCGACTTCCCACGATCTAGCGTCCAGCAACTAGCATCTAGAAACTAGCGTTCTGCTTCTAGAACCCGATTGCTAAACACCCGAACGGCCGTTCGGCTCGACTTCCCACGATCTAGCAACTAGCATCTAGAAACTAGCGTCCAGCAACTAGTAAGCAAATGACTATTCCACAAGCACTTTGCCGACAAAATGCTCTGAGCTAGTGCGACATTCGATGAAGTAAACATTTGGCGCAAGCTTAGGCAACTCAAAAGTTAAGTGAGAGCCATCGGTTTTTGTCTTTCGTGTATATAATTGCTGCCCCAACAAGTCAATAATAGATATCGTGATTTTTCCCGTGATGTCCTGCTCAAAATTCAGCGTAACAGCATCTTTGGCAGGATTAGGAAAGACAGTTAGAAGAGATGGAAATTTTGTAACAGACTCATTAGCAACTAGTTGTGAAGCATCTGTCGCCCAGATACCTGATGTTTTGGTGCCCAGATAGAGTTTTCCATTTGCGTAAGCCAAATTGGTTCCCAAGTTAGTTTCAAGATTTGTATTAGTGACACTATCCCAGCTATCGCCTTGGTCGTAAGACACAAAAACAGTGCTTATACTATCCTCTATAACGGTAAAAAGAGCATCAGCTGTACCCACAATATTGGAATAAAAATTTATACTCCATCCCCCTATTGGGTCGTAAGTATCCCAAGTAGCTCCATTGTCTTCAGAATATTTCCAAGTGTATGACGGACTATAAAGGAATACTTTATTAGTCCCTGGGATATGTACAAAAGACCCAAAGTGAACCTTATATGTTGATGTCCAAGTAGCCCCTAGGTCTGTGCTAAAAAACAAACTGTCTCCCGAAGAATACAAATAGTTACCGTTAACAATCGCAAAACCTTGCGCACTAACGGGGCCTACACTAGGCGTGTTAAGTGTATCCCAGGTAGTGCCAAAATCAGATGAATAGATAACACCCGCAGTACAAGTGGCATAAATAATGGAATTGTCAATCCACAAATCGGTAAATATATCCTCAATTAAATTCGTTGCCGTATCATTTTCCCATTTGAATATATTTAGTTGGGTGGCTATATAGGCGGTTTGTCCCATAAACTCAATATCATTTACGGTTTTATTACCATGTTCTTGAGTAGGATTAGTGATTCTAGTCCAGGTGGTGCCATTGTCTTCTGAATAAAAAACACTGCTTAGCTCGTTATAGGTACTAGCCATTAAAGCGCCATTAGCGCCTAGTTTTATTTGCTTAATGTTGGCGGCAAATAACCCAGTATTCTTGTGAGAAAAATCAGTGTTAGTCAATTCATAGACCCCACTCGGCTGGCAAAATAATAAATGGTTATTTATTTCTGTCATTTCTTTGGGGGAGAAAAATGGTTCTATTCCAAAAGGTCGCTGTCCAAATAATTGCCAGGTCTCTCCATTGTCTGACGACACAAAAGTGCTCCAACCTGTCACATATAAATTGCCCGATGTACCCCTGATGGGATATTCTAATTCGTGATATAGTGTATTGTTTATTGGTTTAGACTCAAAACTTGCCCCTAAATCTCTGGACAACTCTACACCCTGCTTATCCTCTGACGGAATAATAATTAAACTATCTTCAATAAAAGCATGGGGAGAAAAATAATGCACTAAGGTATCCCATGTCACTCCATAATCTTTCGATAAAAGAGTGCTTGATTGAGCGCCACCTACGGCTTTTATCAAGGATTGCGCATCATGGGCAACTATTTCTTCAGTGATGGTCGCAAGGTTACTAGTAAATGTCCAAGTCTGTCCATCATCTTCGGAGTACCTGGCTTCGCGTCCATAGTTGCTTAAAATCCAGATTTTTCCATCATTTGCCCGATATATCTCAGTATGTTCGTCGCTATTTAGCCACATAGGATGGTGCGCCCATGATGCCCCATTGTCCGTACTTCGGTAAAACTCGTGGTTTGGCTGTTTATTTGTTTTGACAATCATTAATATCTCATCGTCTTTTTGGAATACATCCAGCAAGTGGTCGTCATATCCCAAAATATCGCTTCGTTGCCAAGTTTCGCCGTTGTTTGACGACTGATATAGGCCACTTTGCGTGCCTAGCCACAGTTCTGAATTAATAATGCGTACACAGGATGTCAGGCCTGTCTCTAGCCCATGCGTTTGACTCCAATTGAGTTCTTGAGCTTCAAGAATTGGACTCAAAAGAAGCAGGAAAGTGATAATCTGTAAAAAAGTCTTCATTGTTTTAAATTTTATGATTAAAAAGATATAGTTTCCTATTAAAACCTGCGATTCTAAACCTGATAAAGCACCAAACAGCCAAACCGCCAAACCGCTACACCACCAAACCATCACTCCACCAAAACCTTCCCCCAAGTCAATCTATCCCCGAATCGCAATCGAAACAGGTAATTACCTTTCGGCAAAATGCCCTTTTCGTTCAGATTGACATTGGTTTTCAAGGACTTACGTTTTGTCCAACTCTTTTGCCAGATTGGTCGCCCCAATATATCAAAAATTGTCAAATCCACCAAATCTGCTCGGTCACTAAATAACTCCATCTCAAAAATCCCATCATTCGGATTAGGATAAAGACTAAAAGCAAAGCCTGCATCCACGTCATTGATCCCCGTAATAATCAAGTTGCGGCTCAAAGTATCACTGCCACAATCGTTAGAAGCAATCAACAAGATATTATAAGAGCCGCTTCCGCCAAAAACATGAGTTGGATTATCCGTCGTATCCGTTGAGCCATCGCCAAAATCCCAGAGATAATGCGTCGCCCCCTGCGACGTATTGTTGGTACTAATCTCCAGATCTGTCACGGTAAATTGATAATCCGCTATCGGCTTAGGATAGACGGTTACCACTTGAGAAGCCGTCTTGTCGCCCAAGAAACCCGTCCCCGTCAAAGACGTTGTAAAAGTCCCAGCCGTGTCATAAGTCACCGTCACATCTGTCGCATCCGACTGCGCAGGAATCCCCCCAGCAAAAGTCCAATGCACGCTATTAGCATCCACCGTCTCCGCATGATACGCTATCTGCAAGGGCGCACACCCTGCCAGCGTATCCGCCACAATATCCACCGATAAAAAGTCCCCGACGGTCACCATCTTACACAACGTATCCGCCGAGTATTGATTGCCGACAATCAAGCACACTTCATAAGTCCCAGGCTCATCAAACAAATGCAGCGGATGCTGCTCCGTACTCGACTGCCCATCCCCAAAATCCCACGACCAATACGTCGGCAAATAATACGTCAAATCCACAAACTTAATCTCCAAAGGATTAGGTCGTCGATCATACCGCCAATGGGCGAGTGGGTTGTTGTTGAGACCCAACGTGTCGCAGGAGCTGCCGTCTATGGGGCCTAGGTAGTAGCTAGGTACTTCATTGCGGACTTGATACAAACTAGTATAGAAGTCCCACTTTATCATAGTGGTATCAATAATAATCTCTGTACTGTCAGAGTAAGGAAGAAAACGTAAAGATTTTACACTACTGAAAGGAGTATTCACAAGCGCTAGCTGTCCTGTTGGAAAAGAAAATAAATAAACTACTCTATTAAGATCAACATCTGCGGGTGATGAAGAAGTAACAGCATGGATGGTAAGCTTTGAAGCGGCAGGGTCGGGGCTCCATAAATCATAGCGATTAAAACTTGAAACATGATCTGTAAAATTATAATCAGTAGTAAAAACATAGCGATTGTTATAAGAGAAAGCCACATCATGCATCCAATAGTAGTTGACGGTGTCTAATTTTAGTCTTACAGGATTATACAATAGACCTGTACAGCGGTCAAAGTCATAGACCCAAATAGAGTGCCCCCCCACCGCACTAAATTTTGTCCCATCTACTGAAATGCCTTCGACAATTCCTTCTGTATTTCCTAAGTCTTCGATAAAGCCTGGCACTGAAAAAGGTAGGAAGTCTGTTTTAAATCCATCAGGCGTCCACAATACCCTATGGTATATATTTTTTTCCGCTTCATTGGTAATAAACCACCAATCCCGACCATTTGCATGTCGAACTGGAGTAAAACAGGTGAAGCCCACCATCGTATCTCGTAGTAATACAGGGATGTTTTTTTCGACAACAACCCCCAAGCCATTGTTCATAGACATATCCACTTTTAAATAATATAAGCTGGAGCGGAAAGCATCTGTAGCTGTGCCACTACCATCCATCTCATGATAGTAGTCAACATAGAAATAGTAGTAAATATTTGTGTCGTTAAAATCTGGTAGTATAAAGCCATATTTATAATAGCTACTACCCATTTCTGGTGGTTCGTACGGCCCTAAAGGGAAAGAATCTCCATTCATCATCAAGTCTCCATTCTTGTCCATGACCAATCGGCCATTCGAGTAAAACTGAAGTTCTCCTTGCTCATTGCATATCGTAGGACAATTACGGCAAGCGAAATCTATGGAAGTGGAGTCCCGTGTTGCTGTGATGGGGTTATTATTGAAGTCGATTAAAAGGTGATAGTCCATGGAATAGCCTTCTCCAATCATCATTTTACTATCTCGGTATTGCGCAGCAAGGCTGAAACTAAAGAGCATGACCCCTAAAAAAAGAATAATATGACGCATAAGTAGATGATTTAAAAGGCAGGAAGCCCTTGAAGCTTCCTGCACAATAAAAAAAAATTATTTAGACTTAACCCAACGTAAAACTTGGTTAATCTCTCCTCGTTCATCAAAGACATGAATCATGTAGATGCCTTCTGGCAAGCTAGAAGTATTCAATACTATCTTTGAGTCATTAGAAGTCCTAGAGTCCATTGTTTTTCCCGTAAGGGTCATAATCGTAACGGTATATTCGGCATCGGAAAGCTTAGGCATAGAAAGAATAAGTTCTTTATTGCCCGGGTTCGGTGCAATGGCAATGGTATTGGTCGCAGAACTAGTTGGAAGTTTTACTTTCTGCCCTGCTTTAGGACATTGACCAATCGCCAATGACTCGCCTGTAAGTGCACTGTACAGTCCAGAAGCAAAGTGGACGGTAGAACCCCCTTTTTCGGGGCAGGTCAGTGCGATTTCCCTTAAGGCGTCTAATTCTCCCGCAGTTAAGCTTTGACCAAGCGCTTTTACTTTCAAATAACCGCTCCAAGCAGTAGCCATAAACTGTCCGGAAATAGCACCAGGACTATATGATGCCCATTGTCCAAGTACGGTAGTGGCTACACTCTGTCTTGCCGTTAAAACATTAGCCCAAACATCTTGATAGGCTGTTTGTAAGCCCTGAAGCGTAGCTTTTAGTTGGGAATAGTTGGTCAAAAGTGCCATGTCAGTAGGATTGGCAATAATCATGGAATCTAAAGTGTCCATCGCCACAATCGTATTCTCTATTTGCATAGAAATGTCATCTAAATCGGTCTGCTGAGAAGGAGCTATATCAAATAGATCTTGAGAAGCCTGTCTCAAGCTCAAGGCATCCAATACTTCTACGTTGTCGGGTGATGCATAGAAGCTCTGGACGATTGGATCGTTTAAGAGATCAGGAGATTCCTGCACTTTCGTTAAAATACTTGCCCGCATATCCCAATCTAGACCAGATACCGAAAAAGTCAGTTGCCCCGTCATAAAGTCATAGTCACTTTGCGAAAGCTGTGGGGTGGTTGGCGGTGGTACAGGGCTACCTGCCGTACAGCTAATCTCTGGCACATCGACCATACTCGATAGAAACCATCCCAAATTTGGGATGACAGACGGAGGCATTTGATTATTTCCATTGAATACCTTCCAGGTTGATGAGTTAGTAGATCCCCCATCAGCGCCAATACCAAAGCTACCGCGCCAGCGATTACCTCTGTCAAATTGCTCTCCGGTGTTTGCCATGACATATCGCAGACCAATATTCATCTGTCCACCATTGACGCCAATTTTATTTTGCTCAATGACAGCATCTGGGCAGGCACCTTGGAAGGTAAGGCCGACATTGGTGTTATTTAGGTAAGTGGTACGTGTTCTAGTAGAAGTTCCCCCACTCTGGATAAATCCCTGCGTCCATCCTCCAGTACCCGTAATACAATTGCAATTAATGCTAAGATTGTGAAAAGCATTGGAGCTAGTGGTATGAATACCAAAGCCACCACTATTCATGGAGACGGTGTTTTTGTCAACCCTCATGAAGTGACTGTTTTGTAGTCGGATGCCAACACCTGAGCCATTTAGGGTGACGGTATTACTAGGCGAGCTCAGGCACGGATTCATGGAGCCTCCTTCACCGATGATAGTTCCAATAGGTTTACCATTTCCAGTATCAAACCAAATACCATTAGAGCCATCGGAATTAGCTGTTATGTCATTGTCTCTGACATTAAATGCAGTAAGCCCAGGGTCTATATCTCTGACCCAGATACCTGTATTGGGGTTGTTCCAATTCATATTGATGATATTATCGAAAATGAAACCGTACGAAAATCCACCCGTTTGCACAAGAGAGCCATTGTAAAGATAGGAGCCATCTTGGACAGCAATGCCACCGCCCATATTAATCATTTTGGTGTGGCTGACAGAAATTTTAGTATTCGGGCCACTAAAAGAGACAGCTACTATGCCTTGCTTCACATTGTCAAATATACCATTCAGCACTTTGAAAAAATTGGCGCCACTGTTGTCAATAAAATTAATTCCAACACCAGCATTTATATTGTAGCCATAGGAATCAATGTTATAAAAATTACAACCACTCACAATGTGGTTACCACTTCGTGCATTGATTCCACATGAGAAGCCGTCAAAACTATTTGAAAAGGAGACGTTTTGAAGGTTTAATTGAGCGTCTAAAATATTGGCCTGTGTGTAATATGGTTTTCCATCTACAAAAATACCCGCATAACTTCGATTTCCAACTGGAAAGCCAGGAACTGAAAGAATATTTTCAATAGGGCAACCTGAAGTCGATAATGGCAGGATATTTCCTCCCAAAAAGCTATTCGAAGCAAATTGTTGCATTATAAACTCACCATCAACAGCAAGGATGCCGACAAAATTATTGTTAAGATGATTAGCTTCCATGCTGATCTTAGGCTTGGTTGAGCCATCGATGACGTTCATAGGCCGAATAGCATACAAAGCATCTTCAATGTCACTAGCCGTAGCGGTCAAAGTACATCCTTGATAAACCCGAATGCCCCGCCATAATTCAGCACAGCTGGACAAATGAGCTTCTTTTAAGGTTAAGTCAACGGTACTGCTCCCAGCAACAGAATTGGCAACAGTCAATCCTGCTCCACTGTCAAAATGGAATATAGTGCCAGCAAAAGTATAGTCTTGATCAATAATCACTTCTCCTGTAACGTATATATCACAGCTTGAACCGTATTCATTTGCAGGTAAAATACCATCAGCTATTAGATCCGATAGATATACAGGGGTACAATCATGGTTGCCAATATATAATCCTTTGGCTAGATCAAGTGGTTTGCTGACTTCGCAGATGATATCACCATTAGCGTCTTTCACAAGGTATCTTACTTCAATATCGTCGCAGTTATTAAAATTCTCTACATCAAAAGTCCAGTCAGGATTAACAGACGAGTGGACTAAGTCGTCGTTAAACCAATACTCATGAGTGTATAAGACCGCATAATCCGCTCCTTCAAACGAAATAGATGTATTGGCGCAATCGGACGAATTGGTCATCGTAAAATTACACTCGCCGCTTGTATTGCAGCTACAACCACCGTAAAAAGGGTCAAAGACAAAGGAATCTGTACAGTGAAACGTTTTTGTAATTCCTTTCTGGTCAATGTACACAATATCAATGGTATAGGTATATGTTTCTCCTGGATTGCAATAATAGTGATAAACATCGTTATAATGACCTGATGTGCGATGGAATCCTAAGTTAGGGTCATAATGGGTCGGGGCAAAAGCACTAGTTATGCTCATAAAGCTTCCAGTTAGAACATATCCATCCCCAAAATCAAAGGAATAAGATAAGGCAATATCAATATTGGCCGTTAGCTTATCAGAAAAAGTGAAGTGCCTAGTACAAGAGCCTTCGGTCTGTACGGCAGTGATATTATTACACTGCCCCAGAGCATTAGTACTCGAAGCAAAAGAAAGAACAGTAGTCATTAAAGCCATAATCATGAATTTAATGAAGCCTCGCTTAACGAAGCGACTTCTCGGTGGTCTCAGAATAAAATTCTGGGGGGGGCTATCTGCCCAAATTTAATTTGTCTCATAAGAAAAACATTTTATATTGGTATCTCTCTATAAAAATAAAAGACACCAAGAGTGAAGATAAAAACTACAATACACACAATTCAAAAGTCATCTAACCAACCACCCACACATTTTATCTAGTACAGAGCAACTTTAATTGCGACAAAACATCAACTCGACCACACAGCGTAGCATCGCAAACAATTTGTACTTTAACACTCACAAATAAGTAGTTCGGGTAAAAACCACTTAAGCTTGCGACAAATATAAGGAAAAAACATTAATTATGCAAGGGATGATGATTTTGTTGGTTTGAGAAACCTTGCCAAACCAAAGCGAGAAAGACAAAAATACCAAGCGAGTAGATTGAAATTAGGGGTTTCTTAAACCTTTTTTATTGTTCAATTGTGCAAACGTGCAATTGATTGCTAGATGGAATTATGGCTAGAAAAAATTTCTTTTTGCTTGTCTTTTTTTGCGAAACCCCACCAAGTGTCCCTTTGTTAAGGGGTACTTTATGGTCAAGCAAAAAGAAATTTTAATTGGTGGCCCACTTTGGGAGACCTTGCCCCCTTTTGCCCTTAACCTTTCACCTAAATTCATGGAAGGATTTCATGAAAAGAAACAAAATGAAAATTTGCGGTACTCGGTTTGAGAAACCTTGACAAACCAAAGCGAGAAAGACAAAAATACCAAGTGCGTAGATTGAAATTAGGGGTTTCTTAAACCTTGACCAACTAAAGTCAAGACAAATACCAGGCAATAGGCTAAGCCATCTCCTCATTCAATAATCAGTTTCCGAAAGGAAGTCCCCTGACTATCTTCAAAGCGCAACCAATAAGCTCCTTTTGCGAAAGCAGATAAATCTAATTGGTCGCCGGCATATACTTTTTGCGAAAGCAATAAACGACCTAGAACATCATACAAGCTAATATCAACCCCAGTCTTTGGCACAAAAGAGAAAGTGATAGACTGGTTGGCTGGATTAGGCGCAAAACTAGGATGTACAGCATCCCCTTCAAAAGTAACAGAGCGTATCTCCGAATATTCAAAGCGACCATCAAAATCCTTTTGTTTGAGCTGGTAATAATTGATACCTGCTTGGGGGAAAGCATCAAAAAATAAATAATTTTGAGTTTCCGTTCCATTGCCTTTTGGATTTATCCAACCAAGCGAAGTCCAATGATCCGCATCAGAGCTTCTAAATAACTCAAAACCTTCATTATTTCTTTCGGACTCCGTTTGCCAAAGAATATCAACACCTTTTCCATGCTTTTCTGCGTCAAAAGAAACTAACTCAACGGGTAAAGGTGTACAAGCTGTACCTGTATTGCAAGAAGCGTTAGTATATCGGTCTAAAATTAAAGCGCCTGGTTCGGTACCAAAACCATTAGCTGGGTCAATACCCACATTGTTGAGCAAATGACAATAACTCATGATGGTACCACCATTTGCGGGCAAAATCGGATTATTGGAATCATAACATGCCGATGCGTTGGAGTCTGGATAACCTGCTTCAGAGCCACAGTCATCTACTTGAGTGTCACCGTTGGCACCCCATACGCAAGCATGGGTATGTGGCGAGCCAATATTGTGACCAGTTTCGTGGGTAACCACGTTAAGATTCCAAGAATAATTAGGATACGGAGTGACACTATTTCCTAAGCTAGCGGCTACGGCATAAGGCCCTGCATCACTATTAGATTGGTAGCTGAGACAAAGGACGTCAAGCCAAGCAATCCCACCGCCCAAACTTCTCGTAGATAAAAGCATACATTGATTAGTGCCTTTGGTATCTTGGATTTGGAAACCAAATTCATGAAGTAATTCAGATGTAGAATTTAAACCAGCATAAGGGTCAGCACTTGCCCAGACTTTGATTTCTTCGACACTAATTGGGATGTTTTCATTTTGATAAACAGTAGCGACTTCTGCATACAAAGAATAGACAAAGTCTTCGGTGTTAGGGACACTTGAGCCATGTTGTTGATACATGTGATAATCACATTCTACATAGATTTCGACACAGTTACCAGATGTGATAGTGCGAGCGGAAGTACTTGCGTTTTCTTTAGGGACAGTCATATCATATTCATCATTTTGGCATTTCGGAAGCGGTTGCTTGTTGAGCAAATTTTCTTCCGAATACAACGAAAACACGTTAGGTTCTACCTGGTCGATACGAAAATTTTGGGCAGTGCCAAAAAGCACTAAATCAAAATCATGTTTATAAAAACTAACCACCACAACGGATTGGTCATTATCCGCTAGAGTTCCCCGGTAAAAAAGGGCTTCTTGTGGGGCTAGCTCATTGCCTTGACCATCTGTCAAATGAAAATCTTGAGAAAGTAAGTTCGCTTTAAACAAGTCTATCTTTAGCATTCCATCAGGGGACGGGATGCTCATTTCTAATAGTTTTGGTTTTTTGTCTAGGATCGTTCTATATTTTTCCCAATCAACTTGATAGTATTCGGGTTGGGCAACAATGCCTTTGTATTTATCGACTAAGTCTGGTCGATGGTCAGGGCTAAGAAAATCAACCACAGTAAGGTCATAAGCTAGTCTGCTAGCAGCTAATTGTTTGGCGACCTGATGTTTGTTTTGTGCATGAGCTTGCGCAAAAAAGAAAAGCCCAAGTAAGGCAAAGAGTATTTGTTTTTTCATAAAGCGGTGTTTTGCCATGTTGAACCCATGGTCATTTGTTGTTCTGTTATCAAAGATACAAGGTTTTTATGTTTTTTGTATAGTAAATAGCAAAATGTGCGCTTTTGGCTTAGGGCGGACGATTTTGTACGGGCTTAACAGTGTAGCGGTTTAACGGAGCAACGGTTTAGCCAGATGGAATTATGGCTAGAAATGTTTTTTTGCTTGTCTTTTTTGCGAAACCCCACCAAAGTGACCCTTTGTTAAGGGGTACTTCTAGGTCAAGCAAAAAAAAATTTTGGTTTAAGAAACCTTGACAAACCAAAGCGAGAAAGACAAAAATACCAAGTGCGTAGATTGAAATTAGGGGTTTCTTAAACCTTGACCAACTAAAGTCAAGACAATAAAAACCCCAAGCAAAT
>CAMZKG010000272.1 GCA_947311105.1 uncultured Saprospiraceae bacterium | reverse complement strand
TCAAAAGCAAAAAAAAACCTTGATAATCAATTGATTATCAAGGTTTTTTTTTGCTTTTGACGTAATTGGAATAATTTTAGCAGCAACAGATAATATGTCTATTTATCTATTTTCTGGTACAATCATTTTTGGCCTGTTTATTTCCTTCCGAATAACCGAAAGGGAAAAGAAGGAGTCTGACTCCAATGGGGGTTGCGTTTTTTATGGCATTGTAACGCTTGTTTATGAAGCTCTTTTGCTTTTGTCTCTTGGCACCTTAGCGCTTACAGGAAGTGGACTATATCGAAACCTAGTTCATCCCTCCTATCAAGCCACAGTAGTAGATCAATCTACTTACGTTAAAGAAGACGAGGATGGCAGTCACTTAATGCATACTCCAATTGTTGAATTTACTCCAACTGGCCAAGTAGAACCAATACGTGCCCAACTAGACATCTCTTCGGGGGGTGAGTACAAAATAGGAGAAAGCCACAGAGTCGTATACAATCCCAAGACAGGAGATGTCAACTCCGGGGCTACAAGCACCATTCTCCTGCAATTTTTCGGCTTACTCATGGGTTTATTTATGTTCAGTTTTGTTGTATATGGGTTTAGCTATGCCTTTTACCTTCCGTTGCCATTTACCATAGGAGATATTATTAAAATAGGTTTAATATATATCTTTGTACCTATCGGTATGATTGGTATGGACGTGGGATTAATATATTATGTCTATCAACGCATATTCTTAAATACTCGAGCAAACGATCCACTTTGGCCCCTAATCATAAGCATCTTTTTTAGTCTAGCGCTATCGCTGACCATCTATTCGTTGATTTCCCAACTTATTAAGAGCGGAAAACTTAAAGAAATTTTTATTAAATCTGAGTAACTTACGCAAGTGGCGGCACCTAGAAAAAGCCCGTGATTATTGGCATTATCAGCTTTTAGCGAAAAATAGCTTAAGAAAGCTTGTCCCTGCTTGACATTTTGGATTAGATTTATTTTTTTACAGAAAAATAGCCAAGGTTTTGCAAACCCTTGACCTTTTACCCTTTATCTTTTACCCATTTAAATAACTTACAACTCCAACAAAACAAATCCTTTCTCTACGGATGTACCGACTTCGACATTGACTTTCGTAATCACCCCGTCGATAGGCGCCTTGATGACATTCTCCATTTTCATGGCTTCAAGAATCAATAAAGGATCCCCTTTCTGAAAAGAATCGCCTTCTTTGACATTAATTTTTAGTACTAAACCAGGCATCGGCGCTTTTATGTCTTTGACTTCAACCACCACTTCTTTGCTCAACCCCATCCGCTCAATAAGCTGCGCATAACGATCGTCAATGGCTATGTCAAAAGCTTCGCCATTTACCGTCAATTGCATCTTGCGGCTGGGATAATCCATCGAAATCAATTCGACATGATAAGAAATGCCGTCCTGAAGTATTTGCCAGTGAGTCTTATCAAGCTGAACAATATCTAAATCATTCAAAGTGTCTGGATGGACTTCAAAAGTGCGGGTTTCATTGATTTTAACGACAAAAGGATTAGACATGGTGCTGTATAATTTTAGCATTTGGGGCTTACGCCAAAAAGGTTGCCCAAAAGCAGATGTTGTTGTAACTGTTTAGGTGATCCTTTTTTAGGCAGAAAGATAGACATTTTATAGCAAAAATCTGCGGATGCCTACATAGTTACAGTTTATAGACAAATTCATTTTCGTCTATTAAGAAGGCAAATTTATCTAACAAATAGAACAAATTCATTTTTTTTGCCGACTTTTATGTCTCAAAGGGCAAATAACCACCAAATCAATCCTAAGATGGAAACCATCGACATCATAAAAATGGCTTACGGCAATGTGCGCAGCAATATGCTACGTAGCCTTTTGACTATTGCCATCATTGCCATTGGCATCATGGCTTTAGTGGGTATTTTAACGGCTTTGGATGGCATCACCTATGCTTTGAGTGATAGTTTTTCGGGACTCGGAGCCAACTCTTTTGAAATTGCCCAAAAAATAGAAAAAGGCAATGGGCCACATGGTCGCAAGATTGGAGATCCTATCTCTTATCAACAAGCGACTTCCTTCAAAAAAAGATTTCGGGTCAATGCTAGAGTGGCTCTTTCGATGAACTGCACTTTTTCGGCAACGGCAAAACACAAAAGCAAAACCACCAACCCTAATATAAGCGTAAAAGGTATCGACGAAAACTACCTTTATGTAAATGGTCAAACCTTAGCAGAAGGCCGAATCTTCTCAAATACGGAAATGGAAAATGCTAGCCACAAGGCCATCATCGGATTGGATATCGTCAAGCAGTTATTTGATGGAAAGACCGACCAAGCAGTCGGAAAATTCATCACCGTAAGCGACTTAAAATATAAAATTATCGGCATCCTAAAGTCTAAAGGGTCGGGTATGGGCGGTGGTGGCGACCGAGTCGTCATGGTGCCTTTGATGGTTGGCAAGATGGTCTATGGCGACCCAAGGCGTGGCTACCAAGTAGTCGTTCGGGGCAGCGAAATCCAAGATATGGACAATGCCATTGCGGAAGCACAAGGGCTTTTTCGCAAGGTTCGACGTCTGCGAGTGGGAGATGACAATGATTTTGAAATAAGGAAAGCAGACGCCATGATTGCCATGTTAGAAGAAAATACTTCTACACTCCGTACCGCCACTATCTCCATTGGTCTAATCACTTTACTCGGCGCCGCCATCGGACTCATGAACATCATGCTCGTTTCGGTTACGGAACGAACCAAAGAAATCGGTATCAATAAAGCTTTAGGGGCCCGCAAATCCGACATCCGCAAAGTTTTTTTGGCGGAAGCACTACTCATCGGTCAAATCGGTGGGCTCGTCGGCATTTTCCTAGGCATTATCGTAGGCAATATCATCCCCCAAAAAATGGGCGGACATTTCTATATGCCGTGGGGCTGGCTTTCCTTGGGCGTCGCCCTTTGCATCTTGGTCGGTGTGGCGTCTGGCTACTACCCTGCCAAAAAAGCGGCTAACCTAGACCCTATTGATGCCTTGCGGTATGAGTAGGCGGGCTGTTACGGTGTAGCGGGTGTAGCGGTGTAGCGGTGTAGCGGGTTAGCGGTGTAGCGGTGTAGCGGGTTAGCGGTGTAGCGGTGTAGCGGGTTAGCGGTTTAGCGGGTTTAGCGGGTTTAGCGGTTTAGCGGTGTAGCGGTGTAGCGGGTTAGCGGTGTAGCGGTGTAGCGGGTTAGCGGTTTAGCGG
>CAMZKG010000271.1 GCA_947311105.1 uncultured Saprospiraceae bacterium | reverse complement strand
GGTTGAGATGCTTGTCCTTCGGACTTTGCTGGTTGAGTCGTTCACTGCGCTCTCTGGTTGAGTCGCTTGCCCTTTGGGCTTCGCTGGTTGAGTCACTCGCTTTGCTCGTTGGTTGAGAAGTTGAGTGCTACCGCCCTGGACTGCTCGCCCAATATCCTAAAAGTGACGGAGGAACGCCCTGCCCTAAAAGCGATGCCCTCTAATACCCCAACTCACTAAAACTTAATCGCCAATCCCAACAAATAATTCACTCCTGCCTGCGGATACAATCCTACTTGCGAGTAAGTATTTCCAGATTCGGCTTGGTCATAAGGCCCGATATAAGGATTGTCGGTTCGGTAACGATAAGCCCATCCATTAGTCGAGTACAATTGATTGAACAAGTTATTTACTTTCAGACTTAATAAATACTTCACCTTGTTTGCCTTCAATAAATAATTGATTTTCAGGTCGTTATAGAAGTAAGCGGGTAAAGAAGTTTTGTCATTAGACGTATTATCTAGGTACTGCTTACCGACGTATTTTCCCGAAAGGGCCGTATTAAGTCGATCATTCAGCATAGAATACTCGATGGTCAGCGCCCCAATCAAGGCGGGAGAAAAAGCTAAATCAGTATTATCATGTATCACCTTTTCTTGCGCCCAAGTATCCCAATTGTCGATGTATTCTGTAAATTCTTCAATTTTATTTTGGCTCAAAGTGACGTTACCCGCGAAGCCCCAATGATTGGCGGTACGATAATTAGCCATCAATTCTAGTCCGAGCCGATAACTTTTGGGGACATTGGTGCGCACATACTCCCCCACATCATTGAGCTGCCCTGTCAAAACCAACTGGTCTTTATATTGCATAAAATAAGCGTTCAACTCATAATTGAGCTTGCGCAAACCATATTTTTGTTTTCTGAGCCCAAGCTCCCAGTTTAACAAACGCTCCGCTTTTGGACGACTATTCGGAGACGAATCTTTGTAATCTCCCCGATTGGGCTCCCGATGAGCGGTCGCAAAAGTAGCATAGACGATGCCATTATTTAGTCGGTAAGACACTCCTGCTTTGGGATTGACAAATTGGTGGTGCACCTTTGCAGGCAAATCATTCCCATCAGGGTCTTTGCCCAAAAAAGCATAATCAACTGTGCGGTATTGAACATCCACAAAAGTATTTATTTTTCCATAAGATTTTGATGCTTTCGCAAAAACATTAAAATCCGTCTTCGTGGCATCGTTGCGATAATATTCATAATCATAAGGAACAGGAATAATGTCTGACCAAACGATACGCCCATAATGGTTGCCCAAATACTGATTCCAGCCACCCCCCAGCTTTAGGCGCATTTTGTCCAACGGAATATTGACATCTAGGACACCACCATAAAAATCATTATCCAACCATTTTCTTCTTATCAAATTAATGCGATTAGGCACGGTATCGGCAGGGTTAAAACCATCGATATTATAAGCAAACATCTTACTTCCTTTTTCGGATTTATAATTCTCATAATATCCATAACCTTTGGTATAGTGCAAGGCAGCATTGACACTTACTCCGCCAACCCGTCCCCCATAAATCGCTTGATAATGCGTTTGGGTATAATTATCTACTTCTTTGGCATAAGGGCTGCCGCTTTTACTCGTGCCTGCGGAGTTGTAGGTACGTAATGAATCAATTTTGATATAATTGATGGGTACACCATTCCAAGCCTGATAGGTAATTTCATGCCCAGAGAATGTGTTAAGTTGTACGCTATGCTTGCCGTAAGAATAATTTCCCGAAAGGAAATAAGAGACCAAATCAGAAGCCGCTCTATCGACATAACCATCTGATTGTATGGCACTTACGCGCCCATTAAATGAGAATCTATCTTTTATTTTTCCTGTATTCACATCCAAACTCCCTTTGAGCGTATTAAATGATCCGACAGTTGACGCAAAAGAAAAACCGGGCTTATCGGCAGGCTGCTTAGTGCTTACATTGATATTTGCCCCAAAAGCGCCTGCGCCATTTTTTGAAGTTCCGACACCCCTTTCAATCTCCAAGCTACTAGCCGAAGCCATAATATCCGGCAAATCGACCCAATAAACCTGATGCGATTCAGGGTCATTCAAAGGGATATTATTGACGGTTACATTGATATTTGTTTGGTCAGACCCCCGCACTCGAATCGCCGAATATCCAACACCAGCTCCTGCATCAGAAGTCACCACAGCCGAAGGAGTCATCTTTAATAAATAGGGCACATCTTGTCCTAGATTCTCTTTTTCCAGATCCTTTTCAGTAATCTTCTGAACGGTATAAGGCCTAATATCAAGTACAATCGGACACCCAATAAAATTCATTGAAGGACTCAAACCAAAATCGGCTAACACCACTTCTGTGCCTACATCCACGGTTAGTTTATCCGCTACAAAACCGACATAAGACGCTTCTAAGTCATAGGTACCAGGCTCCACCTTCAAGGTATATTTACCATCCAAATCAGTAGAAGTCCCCAGTGTCTTGCCATCCTGAAGCTTAATCGTAATATTGGCGAAGCCCAAAGGCTCATGGGTATCCCCATCCGTCACACGCCCTACAATGACGCCTTGGGCAAAACTAGACACCACCAACAATAAAAAGAAAAATATCCCCAATAACTTATTCATTAGTCAACCAATTGGACGGGATACAGGAAAAGAGACATAGAAAGGGGCTGGTTTCCTTACCAAAATTACTTGGCCAGGTTCAGCGGGTATCATCTCAGCCGTTGCGATATTGCATGGTTCGGCACCCCGTGTACGCTTACTAACCATGTTCTTTCAAAATGGTTCATGCTAGTTAAAAATCTTTAGTAATTAGGAGTACACATTTGGGAGCGACGGTTGTAATCTCTAGTCCACAGGATAAAATTTTGTGGAATCTCCCAACAAAAAAGCATATTAACTTTTCGGAGTGGACTCAACAATCAAGCAATTTGTAAAAAAACCATAAAACATTTGTTTTCTATTTTTTTTATCTGTATCTTTGCAATCCCTTAGGACATAAGGGGTTTATATCGCGGGGTGGAGCAGTTGGTAGCTCGTCGGGCTCATAACCCGAAGGTCGTTGGTTCAAGTCCAGCCCCCGCTACTACAAAAACCTTGATAATCAATTGATTATCAAGGTTTTTGT
>CAMZKG010000270.1 GCA_947311105.1 uncultured Saprospiraceae bacterium | reverse complement strand
TTGGCTCGTGGAATTGACATTAAGGATATTGATTTGGTAGTCAATTTTGATGTACCTGGTGATGCAGAAAGTTATGTGCATCGGATAGGACGTACTGCGAGAGCAGAGACTAAAGGTTTGGCGGTTACATTGGTCAATCGTGACGACAACTATAAGTTTAAGCAAATTGAGAAACTGATAGATAGGAGATTCGAGTTTTTACCGTTGCCGGAAAAAATCGCCCAAATCAAAGGAAGCGCTGATAATCACCGCTCGTCCAGCAGAAATAGAAGTGGTAACAGAAATCAAGGTAATCGAAATAACCGCAACAACAACCATCGCAACAAAAATCGGAATAACCGTAATAAATCATCCAACCGCAACCATTCTACATCTTCCCGTAATAATGACTCCAAAAAGGCAGAATAGCTTCGTTTTAGATGGGTATAATGGTTTGGCGCGGTATAATAAACGGTATAGCGATATAATGGTAAGTATTTTTACTTAGATTTTGTCTTTATCTAGCCATAACTAGTATTTCTACCAATATAGTGTTAAATTTGTCTGTCAGGGCTTCCTGACCATCTCGCATATTAACCTTTGTTCATCCTATCAGCATGAGCACTCACCCATCTTTCGTTTCATAAAATGAAAATAATGAAAAAATTATTACTACTCTTTATGCTATGGAGTTTTTCGTTTTCAGTTTTTGCGCAAGTCAATTATACTGCTAACGACCAAGTAACTCCCTACACCGGACTCTTTAGACCAGGTATCAACTTTGACTATTATCCGCCCTATACTGGAAAAGATTTAGCTAATATTGCGGCAGGTAATCCTGCACTAAACCTACCAGGTATTGGTGCAAGAACTTCACGTCCTGCTCTATTTGAGAAGTTTGCAGAAAATTGGGGATATGACTATCTTTTATCGGATTTTCAGCATTTCCAAAGCCTAGGCATGGAAGATTTGACAATGATTGTTGGCTTTCCTGCGGAGTGGCACAGAGACCAGACTTATTATTGTGATGGAGCGGATCCGATGCATGTTTTTTGTGGAAACGATCCTTATAATCAAGATTGTAAATCCAATATGTTTGCTAATCTATATACCCCTATTTGGGATGGTGGAGCCAATGGTACTCCCTACAACGATAACAATTATCTAGCTGCTTACATGTACAAATTAGTCACCAACTACAAAGACTATGTAAAGTTTTGGGAAGTCTGGAATGAGCCTGGTTTTGACCATTCTTTTGTTCAGGGCTGGCAACAACCAGGCGGGCCGAATAACTGGTGGGACAATGACCCATCTCCTTGTGTCAACCACTTCCATGCGCCTATTGAGCATTATGTAAGAACACTACGCATCTGTTATGATGTAGTAAAAACAGTTGATCCTGATGCTTATGTAGCCATTGCTGGCGTTGGATTTGAAAGTTTTTTGGATGCTATTTTAAGGAATACAGACAATCCCGTTGATGGTAGTGTTACTGCCGAATATCCAAATGGTGGCGGCGCTTATTTTGATGTCATGGGTTTTCATACTTATCCTGATATTGATGGAAGTGTGCGAGATCTTGTTAATGGACAATGGGTTTACACTCGAAACTCGGACAAAGCAGCACAAGGTGTACCCAAAAGAAAAAATGCCTACCAAGCACTTTTAGCACAATACGGCTACGATGGTGTTATCCATCCCAAAAAAGAATGGATTATCACGGAGATTAATACGCCTAGAGTACCTTTTTACGCAAGTAATCCGAACTCGATGGCTTCCGATGAATCACAAACCAACTACATCACCAAAGCAGTGGTCGCTGCCATGAAAAATGATATTAGGCAAATTCACCCTTATCAACTCGCAGACAGAAAAACAGTCGCCGATGCTACTGATGAATTTGACCTTTTGGGTATGTATTACAACTTCACGAATACCCAGCCCTATACCAATCTGACCAAAACCCATGAAGGAATTGCCTATACGACGACTTCAAAATTCATCTTTGGCTCTACTTATGATGCTAATAAAACAGCAGCGATGAATTTACCTAGTAGTATTGACGGGGGCGCTTTTTATGATGCCACCAACAATAGATATAAGTATATCATTTGGGCGAAAGCCACGCTTGATTTGAGTGAAGCTGCTTCCGCAAATTATTCTTTCCCGTCTTCTTTTGGTCTTACGACAATTAATAAAAGACTTTGGGACTGGTCAGAGACAGGAACAACAACCGATGTTTCTCCTAATAATATTGCCCTTACGGCAAGACCTATTTATTTGACAGATGCTCCTGACCCAGGAAAGGGCAATCTTGTCCTTACTTGCCCTGACGACATCCATGTCAATTTGCCGCAAGGTGCTGGTAATGTGGTAGTTACATGGAATGATGCAACGGCTATTACCACTTGTCCTACAAGTAGCACTGCGTCAGTTTCGCAGACAGCAGGCATGACATCTGGATCAGATTTTTGGATGGGCATGCACACGATTTCTTATGGTGCTTTTGACCAATGTGCCAATACCGCCAATTGTAGTTTTGATATAATTGTAAGCCAAAGTACCAATAGCACCATCAATACCATTTGCCCTGCGGATATCAGTGTAACCGCCGCAAGTGGCGCAAATACGGCGACCGCATCATGGACACATCCAACCGCAACCACAACTTGTTCGGCCAGTGTAAATGTTACTATTACACAAACCAGTGGGGGACCTTCAGGGGGTAATTTCACCATAGGCAGTCATGATATTGTTTATACTTTTACGGATCAATGTGGGACATCTACTACTTGTAGTTTTACCGTAACTGTCAATCCTAGCTCAACCGCAAGTTGTGGCAATATCTCAGGGTTTACCAAACTAGGCGAATACAACGGACATGGATATTATATTTCCACCGCTGATTGGAATTGGCAGGATGGCAGCTCATTTGCGTCCCAAAGTGGTGGCTACTTAGCGACCATCAATGATGCTGCAGAAAATAATTATCTTCAAAGCATCCTTTCGGAAATGGCTTTTATTGGTCTATATGATTTAAACGTCGAAGGCACTGTCGAATGGGACAATGGCGAGCCGGTTTCTTATACCAACTATTCCACTTCTTGCCCTTGGTGCCATGCCAATGGACCTGAGTTTGATTTTGCAGTAATGCTTCCGTGGGATGGCTCATGGGTCTTTGAAAATCAATGGGTTAACCGTCCGATTGTTATGGAATTGGATTGCGGTGGCACACCAGCTGGAGACTTGACTATTACTTCCTGTCCTTCCAACATCGTCCAAACACTTGCAACGGGCACTAGTCAAATGGCTATTAGTTGGCCAACACCAACGGCCACTACGACTTGCTCTACGGCTATGGATATCACTGTGTCACAGACGACTGGCCCAAGCTCTGGCTCTAACTTTGATGCAGGAACTTATAACATAAGCTATACACTTTCAGACCAGTGTAACAATAGCGCCAATTGTAGTTTTTCCGTTACCGTAAATACGAGCTCAACGGGTGGCACATGCGATGCGATTCCAGGATTCACTAAGTTAGGCGAGCTGAATGGAAAAGGTTACTATATCTCTGACCTTGAAATGACTTGGGGTAATGCAAGTACGGTCGCTTCCGCAAATGGTGGTTCTATCGCTTCTATTTCTTCGCAAGAAGAAAATGATTTTATTGCCAATTTAATTTCGGATATTGTTTTCATCGGGTTTAGTGATGCTGCTACGGAAGGGACTGTTGTTTGGGATAATGGAGACGCTTTATCTTATACCAACTATTCTACCTGCGACTGGTGTGGCTTAAATACCGCAGAAAATGACTACGGGGTTATGCTTCCTTGGAATGGAGAATGGTCTTTTAACAATCAGTGGGTGCACAGAAAATTCATCCTTGAAACGACTTGTGGTGGTGGTACGGGTACAAGTTGCCCACCGACCATTGCTGGATATACTAATTTAGGCGATTTTAATGGTCACAATTATTATCTATCTGACAATCCCCTAAATTGGGCTGCTGCCAATACTGCCGCAACTGATGCAGGTGGTTATCTTGCCACCATGAATGACCAAGCAGAAAATGACTTTTTGCAGTCAAACCTTGGTAATCAATTGGTCTTCATCGGTTACAATGATGCTGCTTCAGAAGGCAGTGGCGCTTGGGCTAATGGCGAAACGGTCTCTTTAGACTTAAGTTATAGCAATGACATTGACAAGGACTATGGCATCATGAATTTTTGGGCTGGTACTTGGCAGATGGTCAATCAATGGGTTGCCAAACCTTATGTGGTTGAAATGAATTGTGCTGGTGCTGCACCCGCCCCTATTGCTCCTCAGCTTGCGCAAATGGCTCCTGGTGTAAAATTAGTGGCTATGTATCCCAATCCTGCAGATGATTTCATTACGGCAAGAATGACTTCGGGTAGTGATGTTGAAGTAACTTTCACCATCATCAGTGCGCAAGGGCAAGCCAAAGCAATGACTATTGACCAATTGACAAAAGGCCCTAACGAAGTTAACTTTGACATACAAGACTTACAGCCTGGTATGTACTTCTTGAAAGCTACGGGTAAAAATGTGAATCAGGTGATTCGATTTGTTAAGATGAACTAGGCACATAGCTTATTCAATTCAATAAATTAAAGGAGATTGGCTTATGCTAATCTCCTTTTTTTCAATAGGTCGGTAAAACAAAACGTAACTGTTTAGGTGCTTCTATTTTAGGCAGAAAATAGGCATTTTTGTATATGTTGAAGCTATTTTTTGAAGCGCAGCTAGACTACATGATGAAAAAACAATAAAAACAGGCGCAAAAAGGGCATTTTATGGCAAAAATTTGCCCTACCGAAATAATTACAAAAAATGTTCTTAACGGTTAATAGTGGTTATTAACCGTTAAAGAATGACTAATTGAACATTGAAGTCGTATTAGCTTGATTATCAGTTGATTATATTCGTGTTAAAAAGTATTTTTGCAAAAACAAATCTACGATGACAGTTATTACCATTCAAAAAAATACAAATGATTTCAACCGCAAGGTTTTCTAAAACGACCAAACGTTGGTATATAGATTATGATATCCAATCCTATCAACAATTGAAAGCACTGGCAAACCAATTTGCTCCATGTATTAATCTGGAACCACGACTAATCGTGTTCATACCAGCATAGATTCTACTAGGATAGAATCGGCCGCAGTACCTTCTCAGATTCCTAAGGATAGAGATGCTGACATACCCAAACAATGG
>CAMZKG010000269.1 GCA_947311105.1 uncultured Saprospiraceae bacterium | reverse complement strand
CTGTACGATGGGCTTCAGCCCGTTCGCATATCTGTACGATGGGCTTCAGCCCGTTCGCATGTCTGTACGATGGGCTCCAGCCCGTTCGCATATCTGTACGATGGGCTCCAGCCCGTTCGCATATCTGTACGATGGGCTCCAGCCCGTTCGCATGACTAGTACGTATGTATGCCAGGAAATTATTCTACACAAATTATTTTTCACCTAGGCAGCACTCTGTAGTTCTTCTGTATTTATAGAACCGAAATGCAACATGTTGATTCTGCAATAACAAAAATAAAAAAAATGAAAAAAATATTTCTTTTGGCCATCTTAGGTCTGATTACATTTGTATCCTGCAAAAAGGATAATTTTGAACGATTTACCCCTAGTTCGGGCGGTTTTGAAGCCAAAGAAGTTACAGCTTCCTTTTCAGGGGTTATTGTAAGCTCTGATGAAACAGGGCTCAAAGATGTTGCCGTACAGATTGGTAATCACACCACAACTACCGACGAAAACGGCGTATTCTTCTTTAAGGACATTGCTGTTCCGAATAGTAAGGCGTATTTTGTAGCTTCGAAAGCTGGTTATTTTCATGGTTCAAGGACGATTTTTGCGCAAGCTAACCAAACGCATCAAGTCCGCATCAAAATGCTGAACAACTCCCCTATCGGCTCTTTTCAAAACAATAACGGGGGCACAGTGACCTTACCCGAAGGTGGTCAATTGACCTTCGAACCAGGTGATGTGGCTTATCCTAATGGGGATTCCTTTGCGGGGCAAGTGTTTGTCGCAGCAAAAAGAATAGACCCAACTACTGCTAATGGTAAATTTGAGATGCCTGGTGACTTGCGAGCCAAAGACAAGGACGATAAGGATATGACTTTGTCCTCTTATGGGATGATGGCTGTAGAGTTGACTGATGCGAGTGGCAATCTACTTCAAGTCGCTGAAAATCAAACAGTTGACATCACGTTTGAAGTACCGAGCTCTATTGTGGCAACGGCTCCAGCGGACATTCCATTATGGTATTTTGACGAGACCAACGGTGTTTGGAAAGAAGAAGGTAGCGCTACCCTTTCGGGAAATACTTATCAAGGTCAGGTTGGACATTTTTCCTTTTGGAACTGTGATGCAAACTTCCCAAGAGTCTATTTTGAAGCGAGATTTGTTGATGAAAACGGGCAAGCTATTGTGGGTGCTTGGATTAGCATTGAATTGCCAGATGGTAATCGTCGTGTAGCTATGACAAATTCTAATGGATGGGTCGGTGGTGAAGTTATGGCCAATGCTACGATGAAATTATTTTTTCAGGCTTCTGCGGAATGCGGCTTTTCTAGCCAATACATTACAGATTTTACAACGACCAATCTTGATATTAATTTAGGAGATGTTTCGGTTACTGTAAATGCCCCAGTTACTTATACTTTGACGGGCACCCTAGTAGATTGTAGTGACAATCCAGTAAGTAATGGATATATCGGGTTACATTCTAATACGTGGTATTTTGAGTCTAATGTATTCGTAAACTCTGATGGGACTTTTGCATTAGAATATACCACCTGTGAAAATTTAGATTCGGTTTATTTGACTGGATATGACTATGATAATTTAGAGCAATCAGCTCTTTTGGGTTATGATTTAACTCTTGGGACAGATTTGGGTAATATAAAGGCCTGTGGTACCGCGTTGGATGAGTATATTACCTTTAACTATACGGCGTCTTCTGGTATTGACACCATTCATACCATCTTGCCACCTAATCTTAGTTTTCAGGACAGTCTCCAAAATTGGAGTATTGGGGGATATGATAACAACAATGGAGCTTTTTACCTACAAAGCCCTACGCTATCTATAGGTAATTATTCTGGTACTGGTTACTATGAAACGTTAAGCGGCTACCAGAGTTTTTATTGTGACTTTATGATTACGAGTTATCCAACTACTAGTGGTGAGTACATCGAAGGCTCATTTACTTCTAATAATGTGACACCGATTGTGACGGGCTCCTTTAAGGTTAAGAGACAATAGTACGCTTTGTGGGAGAGATAAAGTGATTATTGGAAGGGGTAGATGAAAATCTACCCCTTTTTTTATTGACATGATTCAAGCTTACGCAAAATAATTATCCAATAATTCAATCATTTCTTTTTTTCGTTTGTCGGAAACAAAGGACGCTTCAAAGGCATTTCGCGAAAGCGTATATAGTTCATCTTTCGATAAATCTAAGGCATCGGTGATCGCCCAAAAATTCTCATTCATATATCCCCCAAAATAGGACGGGTCATCAGAATTCACTGTTACTTTTAGCTCATTTTGCATCAGCTTTCGCAAAGGATGGTCTTTTAGGTCATCAACGACACAAAGCTTGAGATTAGACAAAGGACAGACCGTCAAAGCCATTTTTTCTGCCGCAAGGCGCTCCATCAATTTGGGATCATCTAACGAGCGATTACCGTGATCTAAACGAGAAATATGGAGCAAATCAAGTGCTTCCCAAATATACTTCGCCGGACCTTCTTCGCCCGCATGCGCAACTGTCACGAATCCTTCTTCTATGGCTTTCGCAAAAACATTTTTGAACTTGGAAGGCGGGTGACCCAGTTCGGAAGAATCCAATCCTACGCCATAAATTTTGTCCTTAAAAGGCAACGCCATCTCTAAAGTCTTCTCTGCTTCACTTTCTTCTAAGTGACGTAAAAAGCACATTATCAAGCGGCTAGAGATACCTAATTCATGTTTTGCTTTATGTAAAGCATTAGAAATACCATCAATCACTTTTGCGAAAGCCACTCCCCTATCCGTATGTGTCTGTGGGTCAAAGAAAATCTCCGTATGGATGACATTTTGGGCATGGATACGCTGCATATATGCCCAAGTCAAATCGAAAAAATCTTCTTCTTCCAAAAGCACCTGCGCCCCTTCATAGTAGATATCCAAAAAATCTTGTAGATTATTGAAATTATAGGCTTCTTTGACGGCTTCCACAGAGTCAAATTTTGTTTGAACCTTATTTCTTTGCGCAATCGCAAACATCAACTCCGGCTCAAAAGAGCCTTCAATATGGAGATGGAGCTCAGCTTTTGGCATTTTTGCAATAAAATCGTGCATTTTTTCCGTCATGTCGTGTGGTTATTTTCAAATTATACCCCAAGCGAACAAAAACACCCTTGCTTGGTTGAAAATTGTAGTCAAAAAATACTATCTTTGCCTAACTAAACCATATAATCATGCTTTCTAAGAAAAATACGGGGATAATTGCGCTTATCATTTTCGTTGCTGCTGCGACTCGTCTGCTGCCACATCCACCCAATATGACGCCTGTAAGTGCGATGGCTTTATTTGGCGGTGCTTATTTTGGCAAGAAATACTTAGGGATTCTCATTCCATTTTTGGCGTTATTTCTAAGCAATTTGGTTTTGGATAATGTGATTTATGCCCAGTATTACGATGGTTTTGTACTATTTACACCTAATACATGGGCAGTCTATGGTAGTATTGCCTTAATCGCTTTATTAGGTATGGGGCTATTAAAAAAAGTGACCTTCTCTAGGGTGTTGATTGGTGCACTTTCTGCTACGGCAATTTTCTTTTTAATCACCAATATGGGTTCTTGGTTGGCTAATCCGATGTACACCAAAGATTTTAACGGTTTGATGCAGTCCTATGTCGCTGGACTCCCATTTTTAAGAAATTCTCTTATCGGTAATCTAGCCTATTCTGGAGTACTATTTGGTATTTATCACTTTGCTATCCAAAGAAAAATTCAGATAGCGTAACTAGACTTGCCTCAACAACCCGATTGCGAGAAAACCGAACGGTCGTTCGGTTCAACATCCCACGTAATAGCAACCAGCGTCTAGCACGTTAAAGCCCAATACTCCAATCAAACAAGCCGATGGTCTTTTTGGCATAACGTATGCACTAACTATCTAGTAACTAGCGTAAAAAAATACTAGAATGGCTATCTTGACTTGTCCAAAATGTAAAAATAAGACTCCGGAATTTGATATTCATGCCGATACTGTCACCTGCAGTCATTGCCTTTATGATATCAATATCCCAACACCGCTTGTCTCCGATCTCCCCAGAGACCATAAGGTCTCAAAAAGCAATAAAGGAGTAATTGTCAAGCAATTTTCTAATGATTTAGAGATTCATCTGATTTGGAAGGACTTTTCCTATTGGAAATTTAATCTTTATTTTGGATTGGGGCTAAGTCTATTTATTGGGGTTTTCATGTTTTTTACTGTTATTATTAGCAGCTTGATTGGATTTCTTTTTTGTATTCCATTTTTGTTTACTGGAGCCTATTTAAGCTATACAGGTTGGTTTCTAAGGAAAAATGTGACGGATATACAAATTGACAAAAATAATTTTTCTGTAAGGCACCGTATCCGCAACAAAGGTATTCAGGATATAGACATCCCAACATCTGCCATAAGCCAAGTTTATGTAACTCGGAAGAAAGCAGGAAGTGTCAATGGCAAAATTCTATACAATCACGAGATTCTGCTAAAAAAAGAAAATGGCAAGTCCATTGTGGTCGTGAACCAAATTAAAGAAGCTGCCGTGGCTTATTCCATTGAAAACACCCTAGAAAACTTTTTAAAAATCAAAGATGTCGTTCAACTTGATGAATATCACCCGCAAAAAAATTATAACGGAATAAATTCTAATTTTTTGCCAGATACTTCCCACAAACAGTTTTACGAAGCCCCCAAAGGGGTCAATATTTCTACACATCCGAACGGACTGACCATCTCCTTTCGGAAAAACAAACTTGCTTTGTTAGGACTTCTGGTGCCTATGGGATTTTTTCTATTTTTCTTTCAGGGATTTTCTTTGACAACTGGTTTTCCGTGGTTTCTACTGCTCATTCCCTTTGGTATTCTTTATTTTATGACTTTGTCTTTGCTCCGAAGGCATACGATTCGGTTGTCTGGGCTATACCTTTGGGTGGACATTTACCCTGACTGGAAATTTGGTACAAAGAGTAATGACTTCCTATCTAGTTCGATTCAACAGGTATTTGTGGTACGAAGAGAAATCAAGGGAGAAGACAGTACCACGATTGTTTTTGATTTACAATTCATCGACCACCAGCAAAATATACATTCTCTCATAAGTAATTACCGAAATCCTGAGCATTTATTCTATGCGGAAACCAAAATGGAAGCTTTCCTTAATATTGAAGACAGTTATGTGGCTGGAGAGTATATTCCTCATTAACGGATATTCTATGTCCTAAATAGTTACCTAAATATTTTTACTTAATTTTTCTCCGCAAATCCCGATTTACGGCAATACTAGCATTCAATTCAAAGCCAATCAAGATAATGGTTGAGTTTAGTTGAATCCAAAGCATGGTCACAATAAGCGTACCGATTGGGCCATAGATTTTGTTATACATGGAGTAGTTATTGATATAGAACGAAAAAGCCAGAGATGTCAGTAAAGACAAGACCGTGGCAACCGTTGCTCCTGTACTAAAAAAACGTTGTTTTTGGTGCGTTTGCATACCATAGCGATAAATAAATGAAATACTCGCATAATATATCAAAACTGTCACAAACCATCGCAAAAAGACAGCCCCCCACTCTGCTATCCAACTAAAATGAAAGCGATTGGACAAAAACAAAACTATGGTATTGCCTAATATGCCAAAAACAATAGAAACCAACAGCGTCATCACTAAAATAATCAATAACTTCATCGCTACCCAGCGACCCCGAAAGAACCCCAATTTCTTAAAAGTCTTTTGATATTTTTTTTTGTTGAATCCCATCAGCATCGTAAAAATTCCATTGGAAGAGAAAATTAACGCCAACACAAAACTCAAAGACATTAACGCCGTACGGCGCCGCTTGGTGACAGACTCTATGACTTCGACAACGCTAGTTCCTGTATCGCCTGGCATAATGCTTTTGATGGTCGTTTCTATATTTTCCGAAAGGATGTCTGCCATCGGCAAATAAGCAATAAAAGTAAAAAACATAATCATCGCAGGAAAAAGAGACAAAAAGAAACTAAATGCCATAGAATTGGCACGTGTGGTGATGTCTTTATTCTGTAATTCTTTGACAATAAATACGATTACATCATAAATCGGCACCCCAAAAAATCCAGGAAAGGATGTTTTCTTGGACCATATCAGTAGCTCCCGAATAATCGGTAGTGCCCAAAATCGTTTGCCCCACTTATTTGGTTGCTTCTTCAAAAAATGGCTTTAATTTATCCGTAAAAACAGCGGGAGCAGTCACTCTTTTTCCCGTAAGGGTATCTATAAACGCTAATCTCACTGAGCCACCATTTATCAACTTCTGGTCTTCATTAAATATCTCATGATGAAAAGTGACCGTTTTGTCAGGCATCTTGCGTACCGTCGTGCGTATCGTCAATAAATTATCATAAAAAGCAGGACGTACATACCGCTGTTGGAGTGATAATACGGGCATCATTACATGATATTCTTCTTCTAACGCCTTGTAGGTCATCCCTAGCGAGCGAAAGAGCTCTACCCGACCAACTTCATAATAAAGCGCATAATTGCCATAATAGAGATAGCCCATTTGGTCAGTCTCTCCATAACGTACTCGGGCTTGTGTGTCAAATGAATACAAAGTCTTCGTTTTTTCCGAAAGGAGCTACTAGCTGCGCTCTATCGGGCATGTCATACAATGCGACCCGCCCCGCGCACGGGACAATTCCGCCGATGGAATGGTGATAATCGTATTTTCCACATCGGCTGGGGTCAGTTTCTTTGCCGCAAATTTAGCTAATAAGTCCTTAGCTTTTACTATTTTGAAGCCATTCTTTTTAAAAGCCTTCTCCGTGAAGATATTTCGGTCATACGTGATGCCCACTCCTGATTTTATGGCTACTAGATTGCCGCCATCAGTCCATTGCTCTCTTTCCTGATAGGGGGACTCCCCATCCCCGACCATGATAAACTTCATTTTGGGGTTGATTTCTGCCAGCATAAATTCCTTGACACTTGGGTAATTGACGGTAGTGCCGTCCGCCCGAAATACATCCACATACGAAGACAAACCATCCACAACTATAGGCTTATAGCAGACTAAATGTTCCTTACTAATCCGCGTAAAAATCGTGTCTATATGCATAAATGACCGCTCCGCCGGAATGGTCACCCGAGCCACATTTTTGACCACACCCTTTTTTAGTAAGGTGTCTTTTAGCATATTGATGGCGTGTTCGCTCGTTCGTTCGCTACTTCCCACAAGAAAATAATCCTTATCCAAAATCATACAATCGCCTCCTTCCAGAGAGACTTTTTCGCCCTTGTGAGACGGCGGAAAAGTATTGATGTCGTTCATATCAATCAACTTACCGGCTCGGTACATCTCCTGAAATACAGGGTGTGCCTTAAAGATGAATTTGGTCAAAAAGTTCTCTCTAAATCGGGCTTCTTTGGCGGCTTTGGTGATGATGATGTGGTCATTGACCGTCACTGCAATATCTCGCGTAAAAATAAAATTGGGAATCGGATCAAACAAAATCCACCCTTTCGATGATAACTCGCCACTGATGAGCGTATCCGACAGCTCTTGGTCAGTAAGCGCCAAGAGTGCTTCTTGAAATTCTAAAGGCAACTCTTCATACGCCAATAATTCTTTGACCATCTGCTCCGTCCCCAATCGACTCGAAGCCAAAGCATCTTTAAGGATTTTGCCTATTTCGATGACATTTTTATCTCCCAAAAAAGCCTTCAATACTTGCGTAAAAATATCATGTTCCGTCTGCATGGCTTCCAAATGTACAATGTCATCAAAAAGCAATTCTTCAAATCGTCTAGGTGTCAAGCGATTGATGCCATTATCAGGACGGTGTACAATGACCCGCTTTAAGTTTCCTATTTCAGAAGAGACATTTATCTTGCTCATTATTAGTTATTTATGCTGTTTCTGCTTGCGCAAAATATAATACGCTCGAGTAGCTGGGGATGTTCTAAAACATCGGAGCCACAGGCTTATTAGCCAAGATACCTTCGATACGCTCCATAACTTCAGGAGTTAGTAAGGAGACATCACCCAATGCTTTTAAGTTTTCTTTCAACTGTGCGAGCTTGGAAGCCCCCAAAATGACCGTCGATACATTGGGGTTCTTCAAAGCCCAGGCCACTGCCATTCTCGGCAGGGAAATACCCAATTCTTTGGCAAATTCATTCAGAGCATGCACTTTGGGGATGCGCTCATCTTGGAGAGCAGCATCTTTGAGCCATTCTAAGCCATCCATCCCTAGTCTTGTTCCTTTCGGGAAATTTTTACGCAAGTACTTATCCGTCAATACACCACTCGCCAATGGAGACCAAGTCGTCGTGCCCATCCCGATATTCTTAAATATTTGGCTATACTCTACTTCCATTTTCTTCCGCTCAAACATATTGTACTGTGGCTGCTCCATCGTGGGGCCTATCAATCTATAATCTTTTGCCACCATGTGTGCTTCCATAATCTCCTGAGCAGACCATTCGGAAGTGCCCCAATACAAGATTTTTCCTTGTTGAATCAAATGATTCATCGTCCAAACTACTTCTTCTATGGGCGTTTCTTTGTCGGGACGATGGCAAAAATACAAGTCCAAATAGTCCACCTGAAGCCGCTTCAAAGCATTATTGCAGGCCTCCACAAGGTGTTTGCGGCTCAATCCTGTTTGATTGGGCCCCTTGCGATGATCTCCAAAAAAAGCCTTGCTAGAAACAACGAAAGAAGTCCGATCCCATTTCATTTTTTTGATGATACGTCCCATGACGATTTCGGACTTCCCTTGAGCATATATTTCTGCATTGTCAAAGAAGTTGATGCCATTATCGTAGGCATAACCCATTAATTTTTCGGCGGTATTATTGCCGATTTGCTTGCCAAAAGTCAGCCACGAGCCGAAGGACAAAGCACTTACTTTTAAGCCTGATTTTCCTAATCTTCTATATTCCATAATTGGGGTGTTTTTTCTAGTTGACTGTGCGGGATGTTGAGCCGAACGGCCGTTCGAGTGTCTAGCAATCGGGTGGCTGCTTTCTGATTTTTAATTTCTGTTTGCAATCTGTTTTCTGTTTTCTATGTGCAATTATGGCCTTTTGGAGATAAGTAAATCTCCTAGACCATTGCAAAACTAGACTTTTTTTTCAACTTTTCCGTCTTTATTGCAGTTATAACAACAATATGTCAACATCGGATAGAAAACTGAATCTATTATTAGTGCTTGGGACGTTGGTCTTTATGGGGATGATCGGACTGTATGTATTAGAATTTCCCTATTTTTCTAATACACGAAATTTTGGGCGGCTAGTGCGCAATTCTTTCATCATTGCAGGGATTATTGCGGCACTAGTAGTCACAATCGGTTATTTGACACATTTTTTGGATAAAGGTTCTCTACGCTTACACGTCTTTTATGTAGTGTCCTTTTTGGCATTTGCTCCCTTTATTGGGAGTTATAGCAATCGTAAGTTTGCCACAGCCCGCCCCTTTTCAGAAAAATATGAATATTTAGGCCAAAAAGGCTATTTCGTACAAATGTTTGGCAAGGAGAAAGGGCAAGCAGCGGATACCTATTGGATCTACTTGCGTAGAAATGGTAAAAACTATGTCTTTCGTACTGAAGGTGAGATGCCCAAAAAAATTGCAGGTACGGGCGCTGAAGTTCGTTTAGTCATGCGCAAAGGTTTGTGGGGGTTTGTGTATTTTGATGGAAAGAGTTGGGAGTTTATTTAATTGTCTAACTGAATGCTAGTGCGCATGGCGAACCAGCGTTAGTCAAATTTGGGGGTGGAGTGCTCAAGTCAAAAAAACACCCCCTAGCCCAAAAAAAAGACCACCAAGCCCACCTAAAACCCCCGTAGGGGCTCCCCAGCTTTATCCCAAATGAAATTTGGCGTCCCACCGTGGCAGGCTACGTCGGAGTATGGTTTTTTTTACCGAAGTATTGAATAAGACTTGGCAAAAATTATAAAAAGCCGTACTTTTGCGCACTATGCGATTAACTAGCCTAAAAATAAAGGGATTTAAGAGTTTTGCGAATGACACCGTGATTAATTTTTCGGAAGACGTCATCGGCATCATCGGACCTAATGGATCCGGAAAATCCAATATAGTAGATGCCATCCGCTGGGTACTGGGTGAGCAAAAAAGTAAAGATTTACGTCTAGACAAAATGACGTCGGTTATCTTCAATGGTACCAAAAAACGGAAATCATCTGGGATGGCTTCCGTTTCGCTTACTTTGGAGAATACCAAAAACATCTTACCTACTGAATACCAAACAGTTACCATCACGCGTATCCTGTACAGCAGTGGGGATAGTGAATACCGCCTGAATGATGTAAAATGCCGATTAAAGGACATCAACTCCTTGTTCTTGGATTCGGGTATAGGCTCCAATTCTTATGCGATTATTTCTCTTTCGATGGTCGATGACTTATTGATGGATAACAATAACTCGCGCCAGATGATGTTTGAGCAAGCGGCGGGTATCTCCAAATACAAAACCCGTAAAAAACAAACGCTCAATAAGTTAAAAAGTACTGAAGAAGATTTATCACGAATTGATGACTTGCTTTTTGAGATAGAAGGCAATGTAAAAACGTTGGAGCGTCAAGCCAAGCGCACCCAACGTTTTTATGACATCAAGGAAGCCTACAAAACCAATAGCATCCATTTAGCGGTCATGCGTGCGTCCAAATCCAAGGATGTTTTTAAGGACTTGGAGCAGAAAATCCAAAAAGAAAGTGATGCCCTTATTGCCGTCGAAGCACACGAAAAAACACTTGAAGCCAAGCTAGCCCAACTCCGTAAAGAACAAGTAGATAAAGAAGCAGACCTTTCGGAAATACAACGTGACGCCAACGAATTCCTTTCGGGAATACGCAAAATGGAAAACGAAAAGCAAATGGCTGAGCAACGCCTTAGCTTTATTCGTGAAAACCATTCTAGACACGAGAGACAAATAGCCAACGCTGAAAATCGGATCACTACGCTCCAAGAAGACATTGCCAGAGATGAAAAAGCGCTTGAAGAGCAGTTGGTCATTGAAAAGCAATTGAAAGAAGAAATGCTCGGCTTAGAAGCTGAACTTAAAAAGGTGCAAGAAAGTCATGGCGCTTTGCAAGAAGGGATGGATGAATTTGTCGAAAGACAGCAAGAGCTAGAACGAAATCTCTATGAATTAGAGAAGAAAAAAGCCATCAATACCAATCAAATTGAAGTTTTGCGCAAGGATTTGGACCAAAATTCTAGCGACATCGAAGCAAAAACCGATGAAGGAAAATCGCTCCAAAAAGAACTAACACTCATCAATGACCAAATTGCGAAAGCTGAAAAAGAAGTCCAAAAATTAACCAAAAGTGAAGAAAAACGCCAAGCCCTACTCGAAAAATTAAAGGAGCAGCTCGAAGAGACTAAAGCGGCGTTAGTCAAGGAACAACGGGAGTTTGACGCCGTCCAAAACGAATATAAACTGACCAAATCCATGGTCGAAAATCTCGAAGGTTTCCCCGCTTCTATTAAGTTTTTAAAGAAAAGTAAGACTTCTATCAGTAATATTCCTTTGTTGACGGATATTATCTTTTGCGAAGAATCCTATCGGGTCGCCATTGAGAATTATTTGAAGCCGTATCTCAATCATTATTTGGTACCCACCTACGATGATGCACAACAAGCCATCACCCTACTCCAACGCTCCCAAAAAGGTAAGGCTAGTTTCTTTATTTTAGATGAATTGAATTCGGATAAAGGTAAGGTCAAAAAAATAAAAGATGCTACCGAAGCTGCTTCCCTTCTCCAAATCGAACTACAATATCAACCTTTAGTCCAAAAACTCCTTTTTAATGCATACATCGTCAAAGACCACGAAACTGCGTTAGAACTCCGCATAAAACATCCAGAATGTACCTTTATTGAGCAGTCTGGTAGCTTTATCAGCAAGGGTAACAACATCTCTGGCGGAAGCGTCGGCTTGTTTGAAGGTAAAAAAATTGGACGTCGTAAGAATTTAGAAGTCCTGGAAGCCAAGTTGGAGAAGCTTGAAAAAAAGATTAAAACCCAACAGGAAAAAGTCGAAAAAATCCAAAAGGAAATCAAGCGTCAACACGCCGAAGACAATCGACAAGACATCAATATCCAAACCAAGCAAATCAATAACCTTACCCATCAGCGGATTAGTTTTGCCACAAGACTAGAGAATATCGAGTCTTTTGTCTCCAACTTTGGGCAAAAAGCGGGTGAGTCTCAAGATTATATTGAGCATTTGACGCAAGTCAATAAAGACTTAGAAGGTGAGTTAGAAATTGCTCAAGAAGAATACCGACAATTCAAAAATGAACTACAAACGGCAGATGATGGATTCCGAGAAGTCGCCAACGCCCTTGCCATGACTTCAGAAAGGTATAATCAAAAGAAAATTGCCTTTATCCAACAACAAAACCGAGTCGCTGCTCTGGAGCGTGAATTAACCTTCCGCAAAAATCAATACAAAGAAACGAGTGATCATCTGATGCAGACGTCCAAGACGCTTTCGCAAACAGATACCGAAGTCGCAACCATCATGGAGACCATTACTACGCTCCAAAATAGATTATCGGAAGATTACGCCATCAAAAAAGAAAAAGAATCTTATCTTAATGAAGCGGAACAGATTTGGCATCGCTCTCGTGGTGAGATCAATGAACTTGAAGAAGAAGTAAGAGACAACTTCAAAAAACGCCAAGAAACCATGTCTTTGGTGACTGATTTGAAAGAAAAATTCAATGAATTGAAGCTAGATATGGCGTCTATCACCGAGCGGATTGAGATTGAATTTGGCGTCGGGCGCGATGAGTTATTTAGCATGGAAGTGCCTGAAGGGCTAGACGTCGAGAAGGTTCAGCAAGAAGTCGATAAGCAAAAGGGACGTCTCGATAGATTTGGAGAAATCAACCCTATGGCGATTGAAGCCTTTAATGAAATCAAAGAACGCTACGATACGATTTTTGAACAGCGTCAAGATATTTTGGATGCGAAGGATTCGCTTTTAGCGACTATTCAGGAGATAGACGAGACCGCGACCATTCAGTTTATGAGTGCTTTTGAGCAAGTACGAACCAATTTCAAGGAAGTATTCCAAAGTTTATTTTCCGATGGCGATGATTGTGACTTAAAACTTGATCTTCCAGATACGCCGCTAGAATCAAAAATTAAGATTATAGCCAAGCCTAAAGGCAAAAAACCGCAGTCGATCAGCCTATTATCAGGGGGTGAAAAGACATTGACAGCGACTGCCCTACTTTTCTCATTATACCTTCTCAAGCCGGCTCCTTTCTGTATTTTTGATGAAGTCGATGCGCCGTTGGACGACGCAAATATTGATAAGTTTAACCGAATCATCAAAAAATTCTCGAAAGATTCCCAGTTTATCATTATCACCCACAACAAGCAAACGATGGCAGCGGTGGATATTATCTACGGGGTATATATGCAAGAGCCAGGGGTGTCTGGTGTGACGCCTGTTGACTTTAGGACTTATAGTCACGAAGCGATGTTGGTGGATGCGAAAAGTTAGATTATCAGGTTCCGTCCGTAGCAGAGACGAACGCCCGTTCGTCTGTACCGCAACCATCAATATTTAGTTTTCCCCGATATTTTGTACACCAAAGCGCGTAGCAGGATCAATAGATGATGCCAAAGATTAGGGATAAAACCATAGTGCTTGCGCAAAATGGAGTATCTATTTTGGAGAGATAGTTTGTGATGTTGGCGGGATGTGCCCCCAATTTCAAAATCCGCCAAAACAAGGGGTACAAAGGTATTTTTTCTAGATTTTTTGAGTGCATTGATAACCCAATCGATATCTGCTGCAAGATTATTGGGGATATAAGGTTGGACGATGGACAATTTAGGCAAAAAACCTTGATGACTCACCACCATTCCTTTTTTCAGGGATTTCCAGTTTAAATTTTGCGGAAGCTGTTGGGTCGTCACCTGACTACGTATGCCCAATTCCGTACCATTTGGGTCCACCAACATTACTTCTCCGTACAAAATATCCGTATTGCTTTCGCAAAAACTGACCATTTGCTCCACCGTATCATCTGCATGAATCCAATCCCCTGCATTGACAAACCATACAAAATCCCCTGTTGCCAGTTTCAATCCTTTATTCATCGCATCATAGAGTCCATTATCCGGCTCACTTATCGCTTGCGCAATACGGCTACCATAGGCTTGCACTATCTCAAAGGTTTTATCCTTTGACGCCCCATCCACCACAATTAGCTCAATAGCTTCATAAGTTTGTCGCAAGACAGAATCTATCGTCTTGCCGATTACCTGTTCACAATTATAAGTAACAGTGATGATGGATATTTTGGGTTGCATAACACAAAGGTAGAGATATTTTTTGCAAAAAAGAATTCAAACAAAGCTAAATCCTACCTAAACAGTTACTTTTGGTGTTTTTATTGATTTTATGGGTGATTAATGTGCAACCTGCTGAAATTCAGCTACTTATACACTTTCAACCTTATCCGTAAGAACGGACTATTCTTAAGATTCTTTAATATCCTGTTATTCCGTTTATAAATGTTTCTACAAACTCAACAATTTGCTTTAGTATTTTATCACCTAACTTCTTACGTTTTAACACAGAAGGTTTTTCGCCTTCGATCAAGTCCAAGACTTCATCTCGTAAAGGCTCTCTTTCGGCATACAGATAGTTTTCTATTAATTTCTGTGTTTTTTCTGGTGCTAGTTTTTCTTTTTGTATTAAGCTATTAAATGCCTTTTTTTGTTCTTCATTCCAAAAAACTTCAAAGGCTTCTGGAATATCGTCTGTATCGTCTATTGTTGGTAGGCTTTCGTCAATAAACTTCTGAATCAACTCACGTTTACTTCTTAAATTCACTTCGGTATTCAGTAAGTTGGCAATTTCTTGTTCAGTCTTGGTAACGTCTTTTTGAACGTCCGATTTTAGTTTAATCAATAACTGAATAATGTAATTTACATTGATTTCATCTCGGTGAATTAACTCCAATTCAAAATCTACATCATCTAAAATAGATACCTTTTCTACGGCATTATCGCTTTTTACTTTTTGCCATAAATCCAAATACTTGCTTTTGTAATCTTCAAACAATTGCTCGTTCATAGCCAAATCTTCCCATTTAAAATCGGAAAAGGCATTCAGTATGTTTCTAATTCGCATTAATTGTCGAAATGCCTTAATAAAAGCCAATTCATCATCTTCTGAAACCAAATCGTTTACACTGTTTACAGTTGGTGTTATTCGGATCAAATCACTAAAGGCGCCATTAAATTTCTTTACGTAATCATCATAAGGTTTCATAATGATTACTTCAATGGCTTCTTTGTTACTGAACAAGGTGATGGCTTCATCTGTTGCTTTTTTTAAATTTCTAAAAACAACGATGTTTCCTTGTGATTTTTGCTCGTTTAGTATTCTATTGGTTCGTGAATAGGCTTGTATTAAACCGTGATATTTTAGGTTTTTATCTACATACAGAGTATTTAATGGCGGACTGTCAAAACCTGTTAAAAACATATTGACTACCAACAAGATATCAATCTTTCGTTCTTTTACTTTCTTTGAAATATCATTGTAGTAATTGTAAAACGACTGACTGTCTTTGGTAGAAAATTTAGTGCCGAACATTTGATTGTAATCGACAATAAACCCATCTAATTTATCTCTTGTATGCACAGTCATACCATACAAGGCTCTCACCTCTTCTACTACTGACAGTTCTTCTGGAATTAAACCATTGGCATCTGCATCATCTTCATTGGCTACATACGAAAAAATGGTAGCGATTTTAAAATTGTGTTTGCCTTCTTCTTTTTTCTTTTGGAATAAATCGTAGTATTTTATTAATGTTTTTACGCCACTTACGGCAAACATTCCTGTAAATTCTCTTTGATGTGTTTTTCTATTGTGATTGGCAATAATGTAATCGGTAATTTTTTCTAAGCGTTTTTCACTATCCATTAACTCTTTAGTGTCAATGTCTTCTACTTCAATATCTATTTCGGTGGCAGTTTCTTTACGTTTGTATCTTCCTACATATTCTACCGAAAATTTGAGTACATTTTCATCTTTTATGGCATCTGTAATGACGTATTTATGCAAACATTCGCCAAACAGTTCTTTGGTGGTTCGCTTACCAAATTCATTTTTAACGGCATTGTCTTTAAAAATGGGTGTTCCTGTAAAACCAAACATTTGG
>CAMZKG010000268.1 GCA_947311105.1 uncultured Saprospiraceae bacterium | reverse complement strand
TTTTATCACGTAGCCCAGCTACGCTTCAAAAAAAATAGCTTCAACATACACAAAAATGCCTATTTTCTGCCTAAAAATAGGAGCACCTAAATAGTTATGTATTTTTACCCCCTAAATATTGAGTAAATGATTACCAAGATACTTGTACCTTTCTTTTTGTTGACGTTTTCTTTTTCTAGTTGTCCTCCTAGGCAAACTGTCGCTAACGAGCCCGTGGCTGTCACTCTCCAAAAGCCCAAAGGGCCCAAAAATATTATTTTTATGGTGGGTGATGGGATGGGGATTGCGCAGATTACTGCTGGGCTTTATTCTAACGATAATCACTTGCAGTTGGAACGTTGTCCAATTTCGGGGTTTCATAAGTCCTATTCGAGCAATTATTTAACGACCGATTCGGCAGCAGGAGCGACGGCATTTTCTTGCGGTAAAAAAACATATAATGGAGCAATAGCGGTGGATGAAGATAAAGATCCGATGCCTACCATTCTTGAAGAAGCAGAAAAGCATGGCTTGGCAACGGGCTTGGTGGTGACATCGACCATTAGTCATGCGACTCCAGCGGCGTTTGTAGCCCATGTAGAGAGCCGAAAACAGTATGAAGATATTGCCACTTTCTTTCCAGAAAGCGGAATCGACCTTTTTATTGGTGGGGGCAGCGAGCATTTTGATCAAAGAAAAGATCACCGCAATATCATCCAAGAAATGGAAGACAAAGGCTACATCATCAAAAACATAAAAGATGAATCTATTGATGATGTCATTATGGATGCGAGTCACCCTTTTGGCTACTTTACGGGGGTAAAAGACCCCAAAACCTTTCGTCAAGGACGTAGATATCTGCCTAGTGCTGCCCAACGAGCGGTGAAATTTTTGGACAAACGCAATGATAAAGGCTTCTTTATGATGATTGAAGGCTCACAGATTGATTGGGGGGGACATTCTAATGATGGTAAATACATCATCGAAGAAATGCTAGATTTTGATAAAACCATCGGTAAGATCCTAGATTGGGCAGAAAAAGATGGAGAAACCTTAGTGGTCATCACAGCAGACCATGAGACGGGTGGATTTGCGATTTTGCCTTCATCAAAAATGAATAAATTGAAGACTAAGTTTGTAACCGATTATCATACGCCTGTATTGATTCCTGTTTTCGCTTTTGGACCTGGAGCAGAAAAATTCTCGGGTATTTATGAAAATACAGATATTTATTGGAAGATGGTGAAGGCCTATGGGTGGTAGAATTTTTTTCTGTTCAATTGAGCAATCGTTAAATCGTTCAACTGAAACCAGCCAAAAATCTTTGTTGAAATTGGTTTATTCTTATCTTTGCACATGGCACAATTTGAATCAGGGCAAAAAGTAGTTTTAATTCATACTGGCGTATTTGCGAAAGTCGTCAGGATGGAAGATCATGGTATGGTCATCGTCGAATTAGAAGATGATTTTTCGGAGATTCCAGTCTTTGCAGAAAATATCCAAGATCATGGCGAGTGGATGGCGAGTTCGACGACCTTTGCGACTTCGGATGACTATGTTCCCTATGTGAGTGAGCCCGTAAAGCATGAAGCATTACTTTTTGTTTTAGTCCCAGTTAATGTTTCGGCTCAGGGCGTTGCCGCCAAATATGAACTTTTGTTGGTCAATGCTACAGCGTATGATTTGTATGTGGAGATGACGGTTTTGTTTGACAATGAGCCCGAATTGACTATTTCCGAAAGGGTAAAGGCCTTTTCTCCTTTGAAAGTTGATGAATTCACGCCTTTGGAGTTTGGGGATAAGCCGAGTGTAAAATATGATTTTCAGCGGATATTGACGACGGGTGCGGAGTCTTTTAAGCAAGGGGTTTTGAAGTTGAAGGATAAGACTTTGCTCAAGGAGAAGAAGATGATTCCTTTGTTGGATTTTCCAGCGATAGCCATCTCCGTGTGGCAAAAAGATGAAGCGCAAAAGCCAACGAGTATAGGTTCTTTAAAAGATTATACAAAGAAAAATGTCCCAATTAGACCTAAAAAGCCAAAGGTTACCCCACCAGTTTCTAGTCTTTTTGACCCCTTGCGGAAAGCGCATTTTCCTGTGGAGATAGACTTGCATATCGAAAAATTAGCTAAAAATCATAAAAGCTTATCGAATGGGCAAATTGTGCAAATCCAGATGAAGGCCATGCAAAATTATGTGGACGAAGCGTATCAATTGGGTATGGAAAGTGTGTTTCTTATTCATGGGGTCGGAAAAGGATACTTGATGAATGCCATCCACAAAAGATTGCGCAATAATCCACATATCCTTACGGTAAAAAATGAATATCATCACAAATATGGATATGGAGCAACAGAAGTAATCTTTCTATAACGCTCCATGGCGCACGAGAATTCTTTATTCTGAATCTTCCGTAGTATCTTTTTGCACTTCATCTTTTTTCTCAAAGACACCATGTTGTTCTAGGATGTGAAACCAAGTGATTAGTTTTTTGACATCTCTAGGCTTGACCAAGTCACGATCAAAATCTGGCATAACAGACCCCAAATAATCCAATAGCTCCGTATTAGATAGTTTTTTAGGTGATTCTGGTACGGCATCTTTTTGCGCAAGCATGGCTTCCAAGATGATTTTAAGCGCTTCGGTGTCTCCATCGTTTTTGTAGATGCCGATAGACTCTAATGGAGAAAATTGATGTTTTCGAGAAGATATAAAAGAAGAAGCACCACTTTGTAAGTTGGTAGCAATAATTCCATTGGGTCTAGAAGCCTTTACTTTGTATAGTCCTGGAAGCCCAGAAACAGATAAATAATCTTGAATGTCCATGCGTGTTTATTTTTTGAAGGGCAAATATAGGGATAAAGATGGGGCTTCGCCAAATTATTTTGGACAGATTATTTCTTTTGTGAAATAAAAAAATCCCAGACAAATAGCTTTTATCTGGGATTTTTACTTTTAAAGACGGTTGTTATTCTGTCTTTACTTTCTTGATATTGTCCTTATAGACCCGATCAATCATAATATGACGTGGGTCTATTGCTGCTTTGGCTGGTATGGTATCCACTTCAATGGTGAAGCTCATTTCTTCTTGATTGATTTTGACTCTTTTTTGCGTAAGCAGCACGTCTTCGTCATCATCTGCAAATAAACCGATATCGACCCAATCATCAATCGGTACGGTCGTCTCATTGCCCAATGAATCTGCTTTGATTTTTTTGCCCTTTACATTAAGAGTAACTGCATAGTGCCCATTGTCCAGTTTTTTGGCGGAAGCGTCTAGAAGTCGGTAGTCGTATAAAGTGATTTCTTTAAACCAATCTGTCAAAACATATTTGAGTGAATCAGGGACTTGGGGTTGGAGATGCCTTAGAAAATCTAAAGAAGTCGGGTAGGGGGGCGCTTGGTATTTGTATTCGTTTAAGAAGCTATGGAGGGCATTGTTTACGTTATCTTCTCCAATAAAATCTTGGAGTGCATACATGATGATACTGCCTTTTCCGTAGTGGATATAGCCTTGGTTTTCGACTTTATAGAGTGGGAGCTCTTTTAGGATTTCACTGCTACGACCGCGTAAATATCGGTTAAAGTCGTATTTTAAGAATTGGCGCATCTTCATCGGGTCGTTGACTTGGTTTTTCATGACCATTAGGGAAGAATATTCTGCAAAGGACTCGCTCATCATGGTACCGCCTTGCATTTTGGCACCGACTACTTGATGTGCCCACCATTGGTGCCCCATTTCGTGTGCGATGACGGCATCTATGACATTGTTTTTGGTGGTGTCTTCAAGATTAATGACAAATCCAAAGGCTTCTGAATAAGGCATCGTGCCTGGAAATGCTTGCGCAAAAGTAGCGTATCTCGGAAATTCGATAATCCGACATTGCTTGTGATAATAGGGGCCAAAATTTTTGGTGTAGTAGGCCAATGAGCGTTCCACGGCATCCTGCATGGATTCAATATTGTAAGGGTGCTTTTTGTCATAATAGACTTCAATATCAATGCCTTTCCATTTTCGTCTAGCGACTTGATACCTTGCGGAAATAAAAGAGTAGAAGTTCATTGAAGGATGATCTACTTTGTAATGATAATAATTTCGCCCATCTTTTTTCCATTCTTTGATGAGTGAGCCTGGCGCAATAGCGATTTGGTCGCCGTCTGTCGAGATAATCGTCTCTACATTGATATAGTCGGAGCGCCCATTCGTTAAGTAATTCACATCGCAGAGCTCGGTGCAGTTGGCTGTCAACTTAGGCATTCTATCTTTTGGAGCTAGGTCATACTTCTTTCTTTTGGTCTTTTCAGAAAGCTCCATCTCATCTTGGTAGCCAAGCGCAGGTAAAATAGTAAAATTATTGACGAAGCTCCCATTTTTTATGATTCCGATACTGCCCCGATTATTTTTAAATCCCTTGGTGATGTATTCTGTATTGATGGTGATTGTGATGGTTTGCCCGGTATCTATGGGCGTGTCTAATTGAAAGATGATGTAGCCAAGCGTTTTGTCATCTAATACTACTTTTGAATTGGGAATATCAAATGTTGGTTTCCACTCTTCCGATGTAGTAAAATGTAAGGAGTCAATGGGGGCGTTTGATTTATTGGTCAACTGTATTGTTGCTTTCACAAAGGCATTGCGTTTAGAAGGAAAGAAGTCGATATTGTATTTGACATCTGTTACTTTTGGCAGATTTATATTTTGGTATTTTTTGTATGTTTTCTCATATTGGGCTTGTCCGATTTCTGCTTCCTTAGAATTGTGATAGGGATTCAATATTTGCGTATTGTAATAGACAAATCCTGCCACAAGAATCCATAGCCCCAATACGCCTGCAAATACCATTTTGTACAATTTGGGAACTTGTTTTTTGGCGAGTTTAAGTCGGTCTTTTACGGAAGTGACTAATCCACGATTCCAAAAAGCACCTGCTATCATTAAGCAAACGATGGAAAAAAGTGACCAGTATAGGTTAAACCAAATCGCCCCTTTGAGTCCAGGGCCAAATCCATTCATATCCGAATATCGTAGTGATGGGCCACTCCCAATAGATAGCATGTTGGTCTCTACACGCATGATGGCAAGAATGATATCAGATACAAAAATGATAAGGATAGATGCAAAATATCCCAAGTATTTGTTGTTGACAAGTACTTGGATGAGTATCAATAACCCACTTAAAATGAAGTAGTTAGGTAAGCTATTGTAGAAGAAATCTAAAAAGTAAACGTTTAGTTCAAGATTAGTGTAGCCCATGATTAGTTGGTAGGTAACGGCCACAAAAATGAAAAATAAATGAATCAATGCGACTACACTGACGAGCGATAAAGCTTTTGCCGCAAGGCTAGTAAAAGAAGTGTGTGATGTAGAATCAATGACTTCATTTATTTTGCTGTCTCGGTCTCTCCAGATTAGTTCACCACTAAAAAATACTAAAATGATGACCATAAATAACGCAGCGGCTGCGCTAATTTCATTGATCATTTTGTAAGTTAAAGGATAGGCTTTTAGTCCAAAATATTCAAAGCCGCCAGCTAGACCGGCTATCAAAATTAACGCACTAAATAGGAACAATATTTTGAAGGTGACACTCTTTAGAATGCTTAATAGATTGGTGTGGAAAAAGCTTTTGAATTGTAGCCATTCTGTGTGCCTGTTGAAGGACATATTGACGCTTGGCGCAGGT
>CAMZKG010000267.1 GCA_947311105.1 uncultured Saprospiraceae bacterium | reverse complement strand
GGTGATTTCGTAGGGCTTGGAAGAGAGTAGGAATTGGTGCTCTTGCTTGGTGATGACATTTAGTATGAGTAGGTATTTTAATTCATCTATATCAATGCTACCGTAAGATTCGTAGGTTTTCATTATGTCAATCATATACTTATAGGCTTCGGGATTTTCGATGTTCTCGACATCCAACAAGGCATAATCGACATTGAGCTGAAAGTCCGTAATTTGTCCCCGTTCTCCATTATCAAAAGGACGTGCTTTCATGACTTTGGATGAAGCAATATTGTTATTGGCGTCAATGGCCAACAAACGATATAAATATTCTTTTCGCATTAGGGGGCCTTCATCCAGAAACTGCTCCTTGTGCTCATCATTGAATTGCTTGGCATCGTCTGCTGTCACACTTTGAATCGTCTCCCAGCTCCCCCCATTATTGGGCTTGCGCTGAAATTCATGGCGGCTAACGTCTTTGCTTTCGCTAAATTTGTAGCCTAACTCTATGCCCCTTGGAGTCGGTACGACGTGATGCAAAAGGGGATTGGATGGGGCGACTACATCAGGGCGCGCCAAAGCCAGAATTTCCGAATAATCAGAGAAATTGTCTCTGAAATCGGCTGCTAGAATTTTAACAAAAATACTATCGACCATGAATTCAGGATCAATAGTATAGATAAGCTGCTCATTGGTGGCGGGTCTCTGCGGTACCAAAGGCAAAGCTATTCTTCGGATGTGGAGTAGCCTAATCCCTTGTGAGTTTGCAACTTATCTTCACCTATTTTTTTACGCAAGTTACGGATATGTACATCTAAGGTGCGGTCACCGACAATGATTTCTTTGCCCCAGATACTTGCGTAAATTTCTTTTCTAGAAAATATTTTGCCTTTTTCGGAAAGAAATAAAAGAAGAAGATTGTATTCGATTTTAGTAAGATTTAATTTTTGACCGTTTTTGAGTACACGTCTTTTTTGTGGATGAACTACGAGATTTTGAAAACTAATCGTTTGATTTTCTTTAGGTTCTTTCTCTTTTCTTCGTAGAAGAGATTCAATTTTGGCGACAAAGACAAGGGGCTTGATACTCTTATGTATATAGTCATCTGCTCCTGCGTCAAATCCTTCTATTCTGGAAAAATCATCATCTTTGGCGGTTAAAAAGGTGATGATGGTTTGGTCAAAAATGGTTTGTTCACGGAGCTTTCGGCAGGTGGTGAGCCCATCCATTTCGGGCATCATCCAGTCCAAAATGATCAGGTCAGGTTGGAAAGATGTAGCTTTTTCTATGGCGTCTAAGCCATTGGTGGCCGTTTGCACTAAAAAACCTTTTCTCGTTAAATTGTAGGAAATAAACTCAAGTACCGCATCGTCATCATCAACGAGCAATATTTTTTTTTTGTTTTCTTTCATAGGGCAAAGATAAATTAATGCTAGACTGCTTTAAAGAAACAAATGTAAAGTTATCGTTAATTTTTACAGGGTATCTTTATGATTTCTTAAATGGGTATTTCTGTATTTTCTTGGGCTTGTCCATAGTTTTGCACCAGATTATTAACCATTATTTGTGCAAACAAAAAAAACTCACTGAAATGACAAAAAATTTCTTCAAAACTATGCTTCTGCTAGTGGTCATTGTAGCTTTTGCAAGCTGTAAAACCGATGAAAAAAAAGGAGATGACCCAACACCAACTACTAATAATGAAGTAGTTTCAGGCTTAATTGACGTAAATACGACTTGGAAAGCGGATAAAATTTATGAATTAGCTGGGAAAGTGATAGTTGGAGATGGTGCTACTTTAACCATCGAAGCTGGAACTATTATCAAAGGACGTACAGGAGCAGGCTCTTTAGCTTCTGCTTTGGTCGTCTCCAAAGGAGGAAAGGTCAATGCTGCCGGGACTGCTGCAAAGCCCATTATTTTTACTTCTATTCTTGATAATATTAAGATTGGTGAAAAGACTGGAACTAACCTAGATGAAAATGATAGAGAAAAATGGGGTGGCGTTATCATCTTAGGGAAAGCGCCTGTATCCACAGGTGATGGAGATACCGAAGGACACATCGAAGGGATTCCTGCGGACGAAGCTTATGGAGCTTATGGCGGAGACGACGCTGCGGACAATTCTGGTACTTTGGCTTATGTTTCTATTCGTCATGGTGGCGCAGTCATTGGAGATGGTAATGAGATTAACGGCTTGACGCTTGGGGGTGTCGGTAGTGGTACGGTTATTCATCACATCGAAATTTTGGCTAATTTAGATGATGGGATTGAGTTTTTTGGCGGTACCGTAAATGTGAGCGATGTAGTTATAGCTTTTCAAGATGATGATGGCTTAGATATTGACCAAAATTATGCTGGTACGATTGATAATTTTTATATTGTACATGGCGGGTCAGGTACAGACGAAGGTTTGGAGATTGATGGTCCAGAAGGCGCTACGCACACTGATGGACTTTTTACCATTAAGAACGGGACGATTCGTACTATAGATGGCAATGGAAGTGGTGCAGACTTGAAGTCAAAGGCACAAGGAACCATTGAGAATGTAACGTGGGAAGGTTATGCAAAATATGTAAAAGTTTCTGCCAAGTTTGATACCGATAATGCTTGCGCTGCCAAAACAGATGCTTATGAACATGCTATTGATGGTAGCCTTACGGTAAAAAATTGTGAAATTAAAACAGGTACCGTTGAAGATATGTACAACGTGCACTCAAAGCAAGAGGATTGTTTTAGTAATGTTGAAGCGAATTATCAAGCGGCACTTGATGCAGCTTGGTCACAAAATGGCAATGCAGTAGTAGCTTCCTTTACGAAAGGAGCTAGTGACAAGACCGCTTTTGACTGGACTTGGACAAAGGCTAAAGGATTTATTATTGATTAGTAGTGAAAATTAGGTTTTGGTAGCCCATCTTCGGTGGGCTACCTTTTTTTTTATAAATAAAATTGAACAAGATGTTGCGCTATTCTTTTCTTTTTGTTGCTTTATTTTTATCTACCATGATTTTTGCTCATGCCCAAGAAGGCGAAGTGAGTGGAATTGTTATTGATGGAAATTCTGGCGAACCACTCCCTTTTGTAAATATCCTAGTCAAGGAAAAAACAACAGGAGTTTCTACCGACCTAGATGGTAAGTTTTCATTGACTTTGCCTGCTGGTCATTATACTTTAGATTTTTCATATATTGGTTTTCGTACGATAACGAAGGAGATTGAAGTGCAAGCGAAGCAGTTAATCCAACTGGGTTCTGTAAAGCTTATAGAAGAAGGAGATGTGCTCGAAGAAGTGGTGGTGTCGGCTCGTCAAGCCCAAAATACAGAAACTGCACTGAGTACCCTAAAGCGAAAGTCAATCAGTGTGATGGATGGTATTTCTGCCCAAACTTTTGCAAGAACGGGAGATAGCAATGCGGCAGATGCTGTCAAACGTGTGACTGGCGTATCCATCCAGGATGGCAAAAATGTATATGTCCGCGGCTTAGGGGACAGATATACAAAAACCATTTTTAATGGGATGGAAATTCCTGGATTGGATCCTGATAAAAATTCTGTTCAGATTGATATTTTTCCAACCAATATCATCGATAACATTCTGGTTTTCAAGACCTTCTCTCCTGATTTGCCAGGTGATTTTAGTGGGGGAGTAGTGGATATTGTTCCCAAAGATTTTCCCGAAAGGAAGTCGATAAAAGTCTCCTTGTCCGGTGGGTTTAATCCTAATTCTAATTTAATTAATCATTTTAATTCTTATGGTGGCGGAAAGTTGGATAGGTTTGGTCTGGATGATGGCACCCGGGCGTTGCCCTTCGATGGTGGTACGGAGATTCCTGATGAATCTTTAGATGACCCAGCTCTTTTTCGTCTGACCCATTCCATGGGTGATGAGCTTGCCGCAAAACCAATCAAAAGTCAGTTGAATGGTGGCTTTTCGGTCTCTGCGGGTAATCAACATAAACTAGATAAAATAACAGTTGGTTACATCGCATCTTTAAATTATAAACGTAATTTTAGCCATTATGATGATGTGTCTTATGGTGCTTATGTAGCAGAAGAGACGGATAATTATACCATGTCATTGGATAGTGATATTAAAGGTTCTAGGAGCTCTGTCAATACTTTGACTAGCGTATTGGTGGGCGGTGCGGTTAAGACAGCAATCAACAAAGTGGGCTTTACGCTGCTATCTATTATTAATGGTGAAGACCGTGCCGCTAAGCTAAAATCCGTTGACTACGCTGATAATCCTTCAACGATTTTGAGAGATGTGTTGTATTTTTCCGAAAGGAGAGTGACGACGCTTGATTTGCATGGGCGTCATCTGATGAAGGAAGGAAAATGGGAAGCTAAATGGAAGCTTTCGCCTTCTTCGGTGTCTCTGGATGAGCCTGATGTGCGGAGTACTGGGTTTGAATTGGCAGCCGATGGAAATTATTATCTGCATCCTGCAGTTGGCGCAGATGTAAGAAGAAGTTTTAGACACCTAGAAGAGAAAATGTTAAACTCAAAACTAGATATTAAATATAAATTCTCTCCATGGAATGGCCAGAAAGCGTCCGTTAAGCTTGGTGCGGCAGCGTTAGCCAAAGAACGGGATTATTCTATTTTGACTTATTTGGTTCGTGTGAAAAATCAAGGAGAATTTGATTATCAAGGTAATCCTGATAATATTTTGAAGACAGAAAATTTATGGACACCTGACCGACCTAAAGGCGCTTATATCAAAGGAAACTTTGAACCCGCTAATACTTTTAACGCTGTGCAGACGGTGTTTGCTGGTTATGCAATGACGGAATTGCCTGTGAATCAACAGGTTAAGCTGGTGCTTGGTGCCCGAGCGGAGTTGTCTAATATTTTTTATACTGGGCAAAATAATCTTGGTACAAAAAAATTGGATAACGAAAAAATAATGGAAGATTTTAGTGTTCTTCCTTCCACTAATATTATTTATTCGCCACTTGAAAAAATGAATATTCGTTGTTCTTATAATCGAACTTTGGCACGACCTACCTTTAAGGAGAAGTCGCTTGCGCAAATACAAGATCCGATTACAGGACGTAATTTTATTGGTAATCCTGATTTGAAGGTTTCTAAGATTGATAATGTAGATTTGCGATGGGAAAATTATTTTGAAGCAGGGCAGTTGATTTCTATTAGTGCCTTTTATAAACATTTTTCAGATCCAATCGAAATGGAGTCTTATAGCGAAACTTCGCCTGATAGCTATACGCCTAGAAATCATGATAAGGCTACGGCTTTGGGGATTGAGTTAGAGATGAAAAAGAATTTAGGTTTTATTTCTAGCTTGAGAAATATTAATTGGGCGGTCAATGCGTCATGGATTAAATCCTCTATCAAGCGGACCAGTCAAGTCGAAATTTATAAGTCTGATACACGGACGATGGTTGGACAATCGCCTTATTTAATTAATTCAAGTTTGGCGTATCGTGCTGATAATCAAGGTTTTGAAGCCAATATTTCTTATAATGTGCAGGGGCCACAATTGACGGTCGTAGGTATCGGAGTAAATCCAGATGTCTATGAGCAACCTTTTCATGCTCTGGACGCTAAAGTTACTTTTCGATTGGGGCACTCCAAGTCTTATCAATTAGGGCTTAGTGCAAGCAACTTATTGGATAATGAAAAAAAGACGGTATATGACGGTGGCGAGCAAAATACAGGTACTTATATCTGGTCAAAATATAAGCCAGGCAGAAGCTTTGGCTTGAGTTTTAGCGCAGCGTTCTAAATTTTCATAATTGAGTTCGTTTTAGGCACATCACCGATTTGGTGATGTGCTTTTTTTTTGGATAGAGGAGAGTTGTAACTGTTCTTGTATGCCCAAATTTCACATTAGAATATATTTTGTAACTATTTAGGTACCCACATATTTTTGCCACAAAATGCCCTTTTTGCACCTAAACAGTTGCTATATTTTTTTTCAAAAGCGCTGCGAAGTCTTACTCAATCACCAATTTTTCCATTCCAACCTTATCCCCAATCTCCACTTTTACCACATACACTCCTTTCGGTAAATGGCTAACATCAACTGAGTTGGATTTTTGCGCAAGCACTAACTTGCCTAAGGTATTGTAAATCAGTATTTTATCTATTTTTTGTTGATGCCTTGCGGAAATATAAATTTGATGGTCG
>CAMZKG010000266.1 GCA_947311105.1 uncultured Saprospiraceae bacterium | reverse complement strand
GCCATTTTGGATTGGATTTATTTTTTTGTAGAAAATAGCCAGGGTTTTGTAAACCCTTGTTCTTTTACCCGTTCCCCAAATGTTAAGCATGTATGAAGCCAATCTGTCCCTATGCCGTTAAACTTAAGTAAGTGCCGAAACTTAAATTAACTAGTTGGCTATGTCAGAGATCTTGCTATTTCTTGAACCTAAGGATATTTGGTAAAGTGTAGTGATTCTTGTCTATGTAGGGCTTATTTTGTGCGTAGTATGCATGAAATGGTGTCAATTGTGCTTTTTTTTTGGAAAAAAATTTGGATACTACAAGTTGTTGGTTTACCTTGCGGCAATAGATGAATTAAAAAGACACTAGCTTGAATAGTTTTTTCAGTTGAAAAACGAATTCAACGTTATACTATTAAAAATTTCTGGGAACTGTTTAGGTGACCCTATTTTTAGGCAGAAAATAGGCATTTTTGTGTATGTTGAAGCTATTTTTTTTGAAGCGTAGCACCGCTACGTGATAAAAAAATAGCAAAAACAGGCGCAAAAAGGGCATTTTATGGCAAAAATGTGCGGGTACCTAAACAGTTACGTTTTATGTAGTAAAACCTGATTTCTCCAACTATGAATTGGCAGACCTTTTACCTGTGCTTATCATCGTTGCAATTGCTTTTATTTTACCAAAATTGATGAAGACTAAAAGATAAAGGGAAAAAAGTATAAGAATCGTAATTAACCTTAAGAATTGCGTGGGCTTAGCTGGGAAACCCGACGTTTTTTTAGGTCGCTCGCATATCTATTTTTTAAGCTTCTATTCAGGCAATAACTTCTATTTTACGCAACTCAGCCAAAAACACAACTTGGAATAAACAGAAGTTTCTCAAACCGAACAATTGACCCAAATAAAATTTTGATCCATCCTTCCCTTTCACCTTAATCCCCATAATGGCGCAAAAACAAATAGATAAACTTTTACGTTGATATAGCGCAGAATCCTTTGCAAGTACAAAAAAGCCATAAAAACTTGAAAAACAAACTTTTCATCGCTTGGATAATTGTTTTATGCAGTTCATTTGCTTTTACGCAAGTACCCATTTCGCAATTTTTATCCTATAATGGACGGTACGACTTTACCATGTTTGGTCGTAGCAACAATGTCAAAGGCAATTCGACTTCCCCAAACTTTAACTGTGCGGTGGACAATGTTTCAAGCTCAACCGCCGACTTTACCCTGCCAGTGACATCTACGGGCATAAAAAGAGCCATATTGTATTGGTCAGGCTCCGGTTCTGGTGACTTGGACGTCCAACTATCTGGTCCCAATGGTCTAAACAACCTAGCCCTATCTTCCGAAAAAACATATATTGATAATGTAGCTCTAATCACTACGGCTCATCCTTACTTTAGTGCATCCTATGATGTCACCGAAATCCTTCAAACTCATGGACAAGGAAGTTACACTTTATCTGGACTGGATGCAGATGATGGCCCAGCATATTGCCCACAGACGATATACAGTGGCTGGGTAATTGTAGTCGTTTATGAAGATCCGACGCTTCCGCTAAATACGGTCAAATTATACGATGGTTTTCAGGGGATTAGTGCCACATCGATTAATTTTAGCCTAGACGACGTAAAAATCACCAACCCCGCTGGCGCAAAACTAGCTTTCGTCACCTGGGAAGGAGATAATCTACCAAATCTAGGTAGTGAAGGAATGTCGGTCAATGGACACCAACTGACCAACAGTCTAAACCCCATAGGTGAGCTCTACAATAGCACCAACTCCTTCACAAATTCTAGCCAAAATTACAATATGGATATGGATGTTTTTGACATTGCTTCATTTGTCAACCCTGGTGATATAAAGCTGAATATCGTTGCTAAAGCAGGTAATGATGTGACATTTTTTAATATTTTCGCTATTACTTTCAATAATGAACTCCCCGACGCTACTGCCCAAGCCAACTCCTATACAGGCAACTGCGACAACCCAGATATCACACTCAATTACACCGTTTTTAATACCCAAGCCAATGACACACTTCCGGCGGGTGTAGATGTATCTTTTTATGCCAATTCACCTACAAGTGTATTTCTAGGCACAAAAAAAACACCCAGCCCCCTTTTTATGGGCGATAGTGTCATTCAGACGATTATCCTAAATATCCCCACTAGTCTAGGCGAAAATTTCAAGCTCTATATCGTGGTGGATGACGGCAATAGTATCAAAGAATTAGAAGAAGGAAATAATATTTATGAATATCCTATTCGGATGCCTATCACCTACAACCAAGTGGATAATCAAGGCATTTGTAATGGAGATACACTTTTTTGGGGTGGGCAAACATTCACTACATCCATTTCGCAAGACTTCAACTATACCAGCACTTTTGGCTGTGATAGTACAGTGCACCTTAATCTAACTGTTCAACCCAAGCAACATACAGACATTGACATTTCTTTGTGCCAAGGTGAATCCTACACACTTCCTGACAGCACCGTAGTTCAAGACGCTGGAGACTACCCGGTTACGATTAGCTCTCAATATGGCTGTGACTCGGTCGTAACCACCCATATCAGCATCCTTAATGAGTCAAAATTTGTAGAGTTATCAGGTAATAATTATGTTAATTTGGGTCTTTCTAGCCCGCTTACGCTAAATAACAATTTCATTGCGGACAGTATCCGTTGGACTCCAAGCGACTTGGTGGATTGTGACAGTTGTTCATTTGTGCAAGCTAGCCCCTACAACGACACATGGTTTACGGCTTATGTATATGATGAATTTGGGTGCTTGCTAACTGATTCAATCCAAGTCACGGTGCGCAAGAAAGACGAGATATACGTTCCCAACGCCTTTTCTCCTGACGGAAATGGCATTAATGATTTTCTAGAAATCTATACAGACGTGGATGTCAAGGCAATTTTATCCTTTCAAGTTTTTGACCGGTGGGGCTCGTTGGTTTTTGATGCCAAAAACATCCAAGCCAGTGAACGACAAAATATCTGGAATGGGTTTTACAAAGGAAAACCCTTACGACCAGGCGTTTTTGTTTATCAAGTTGTCATTCAATTTATTGATGACCGCCAAAAGGTCTTCGCAGGCGATGTGACTATTGTCAAATGATGATTAACGGTTTAGCGGGTGTAGCGGGTGTAGCGGTTTAGCGGTTTAGCGGGTTAACGGGTTTAGCGGGTTTAGCGGTTTAACGGGTGTAACGGTTTAACGGGTGTAACGGGTGTAGCGGTTTAACGGGTTTAGCGGGTTAACAGGTTTAGCGGTTTAACGGGTGTAGCGGTTTAGCGGGTTAACGGGTTTAGCGGTTTAACGGGTGTAGCGGGTTTAACGGTTGAATCCACTCCGAAAAGTCAATGTCCTTTTTTATTTGGAGATTTCGCAAAATTTTATTCTCAAAGGTTCGGTCATTATTTTGGCAAAAAAGAAGCAACT
>CAMZKG010000265.1 GCA_947311105.1 uncultured Saprospiraceae bacterium | reverse complement strand
TGGCGGAATAATAACCACCACATCTTGCGTGTCAGCCACGCTTCCGCAAGGGTTGGAAACGGTCAATATAACTTGGTAAGTGCCTGCATTCGCATAGGTATGAGAAGGATTGTCGAGTGTAGAATTATTACCATCTCCAAAGTCCCAAGCACTAGTGCCGTTGGTCGAAGAATTGGTAAAAGTAGCGGTCAACCCAGCAGTAGAACTAGAAAAACCAACCGTAGGAATATCATTCACCGTGATATAATTCGCCACCGTTTTGGTATCATTTCCAGCGGCATTGGTCGCCACCAAGGTGACATCAAACGTCCCAGCAGTATTGTAAACCACAGTAGGATTTTGATCGGTAGAAGTCGCTGGCGTACCACCTGGGAAAGTCCAAGCCCAAGAAGTAGCTCCATCGGTACTCAAATCCGTAAATTGCACCGTCAAAGGCAAACAGCCCGAAGTAACATCAGCAGAAAAATCGGCAACTGGCGGAATAATAACCACCACATCTTGCGTGTCAGCCACGCTTCCGCAAGGGTTGGAAACGGTCAATATAACTTGGTAAGTGCCTGCATTCGCATAGGTGTGAGAAGGATTGTCGAGTGTAGAATTATTACCATCTCCAAAGTCCCAAGCACTAGTGCCGTTGGTCGAAGAATTGGTAAAAGTAGCGGTTAACCCAGCAGTAGAACTAGAAAAACCGACGGTAGGAATATCATTCACCGTGATATAATTTGCCACGGTTTTGGTATCATCCCCAGCGGCATTGGTCGCCACCAAGGTCACATCAAACGTCCCAGCAGTATTGTAAACCACAGTAGGATTTTGATTGGTAGAAGTCGCAGGCGTACCACCCGGGAAAGTCCAGTCCCAAGAAGTAGCTCCATTGGTACTCAAATCCGTAAATTGCACGGTCAAAGGCAAACAGCCCGAAGTAACATCCGCTTGAAAATCAGTTACAGGTGGAAAAATAATAACAACATCTTGTGTGTCCATCACGCTTCCGCAAGGATTAGTGACGGTTAGGATGACTTGGTAAGTACCTGGAGCAGTATAAGTATGGGCCGGATTAACATCTGTTGAAGAGTTGCCATCCCCAAAATTCCATGCACTAGTGCCATTCGTAGAAGTATTGGTAAAAGTAGCCGTAGGCCCCGAAACAGAACTAGAAAATCCAATAGTAGGTATATCATTGATATCAATGTAATTTGCCTTGGTGATCGTATCATTACCTGCACAATTAGAAGTGATTAAGGTAACATCATAGACTCCTTGCGTATGGTAAGTGACTGTCGGGTTTTCGTCCGTAGAAGAAGAAGGCATGCCGCCCGGAAAAGACCATAAGTAAGTCTCTTCATTCCCAGTCGTAGTGTTTTGAAACAGAACCGTCAAGGGCAAACACCCTGACTGGACATCAGAAGCAAAATTGGATGCTGGTAACGAATCTAAGCAAATTAAACTGACAAAACCATCATAACCAGAGTTGTAAAGACCATCAGCCGCTGGCTCTAGCGTATTGTTAAAAGCACCTGCTGTAGTTGGATAGTCCGTAGAGTGAGTTCTACCACCAAAATACACTTGGTCAAGATTGTTGATGGCAATCGCCACTTTAGCTTCATCAAATTCTGAGCCGCCAACATAAGTAGAAGACAATAAAGTAGATAAATTATTGCTCATACGAGTCAGTGCCACATCATTGTGTCCTGCCAAAGCTCCTTGATATACAGATTCAAAAGCAGGAAAATCTGGCGAAGTGGTTAGCCCCGCAACAATGATTCGTCCTTGACTGTCCATGTTTATGGCGAAGCCTAATTCATGCTCACTTCCTCCCAAAAAAGTAGAGGCGTTCAAAGTGGTCAAATCACTAGACAAAGAAGAAATTACAATATCGGTTTGTCCATCTAAGGAAGTGTCGTGCGCCCCAGCAGTCACTGGATAATCAGCAGAAAGTGAATAACCAACGGTATATATATTTCCGGAAGGAGCAATCATAAATGACTCGATATGGTCATTGTCAGCACCACCAAGATAGGTCGCATTATTTACGGTCGTTAAATCGCCGTCTAATTGAGCAATAAAACCATCAAAAACGGCAGAAAAAGTATTGTCATAACCGCCAGCTCCATTCGCCAAATCCGTTGACGTCGTCCAACCAGCAACGAAGACATCCCCATTGGTATTAAGCTTTATTTCGTTGGGTTGGTCCCAGCCGGTTCCGCCATATCGAGTGGAGGCAATCAGCATGGATAGATTTGCATCAAATTTAGAAATAATTCCATCTTTGATGCCCGCTGCTCCGATAGGGGTAGGCGCAAATACACCTGCCGTAGTAGGGTAGTCCGTTGAAACGGTATTTCCTGTGATGTAAATATCGCCATTGCTGGCAATAGCTACAGATTGCCCATAATCTTCTTCCGTACCACCGATGTAGGTAGAAGAGATGAGTGTTGATAAATCAGTTGATATTTTAAAAATAAAAACATCTACATTACCGCTGGATGTTGTGCTATAAGCTCCGGCAGTAGTAGGGATGTCTGTAGAATAACTATGCCCAACAGCAATGATGCCCGTATTGTCAATAGCAAAATTATTCAAGAAGTCATCTGAGCTTCCGCCAAAATAAGTAGAAGCAATAATCGTAGAAAGATCAGGCGATAATTTTGAAATAAATCCATCAAAACTGCCTGCATGTACAGTCGAATAAGTACCTGCAGTAGTGGGAAAATCACTTGAAGCTGTCCAGCCAGCTATGATGACATCGCCAGCACCATCTAAACGTACCCCCATGACATGATCCCATGCAGACCCACCGATAAAAGTAGAGTAGAGCAAAGGGTCAATAATTATCGGAAAATCCTTGTTGTACTCCCCTAAACGAAAGGAGTATGTATTGTTTCTCTTTGGGCGAATTACGTAGGACGCTTCGACTTGGATTTGGCGTCCATCAATAACCTGATAGGCAAATGGAGCAGAAAAATGCAATTGACCCTGATTACTTTGGATGATTAGCGCACCACTCGCGTCAACAGAACAACTTTCTGAACCATCAATCTTCATTACAATATCTTCAGGATGCCCATTTTTCTTGACGATGAATAGCTTTTCTACATTATTACCATTGACGTTTAGTTGCACATCGATATTGTGCCATACTTCTGCCAACTCGATAGATTGAAAAGAACCTGCATTCTTTACCCAGTTTTTGGGGTTATTACCTAGATAATAGCTAGATTTTGCGGAAGCAGGAGACTTTCCAGAAATAGTTGCAGGACTGCCTTTGACGAAGTGCTCCTTTAAAAGAAAACTTGTAGTAGAATCAATCGCAATGTTATAATTAATGACTCCTTTTTTGGTTAGATACGTCTTTCCTGCAAAGGTCTGCGCCACAAAACTTACGTTTTTTGGCCATTGACCTTTGTTTTCCACCCATGGTATCCGTGCATCACGATAGGCTTCCTTGCTCAGCCCAGCACCCCAATACTCCTCTTGTAGAAATGATTCATTAGATAAGGCACACTTACTCTGTGCAAAAATAGAAATAGGAAGAATAAATACAATCCAAAATACGATTGTGTCTTTCATAGCAGTAAATTTCCCGAAATGCCTAGGCACTTAAGATTAATATGGTTGTTTGTTGTTAATTCGGGAGTTATCTCTTTGGCGAAAGAGTGCTGTAATTCTCTTTCTATAAACAAAAGTAGGCTATTTTTTGACAAAATGCTGTACTAAATGAAAAATTATACCTGAATTGGTAGAGATTATATGGTGTAATTTGAGATGTAATAATGTGCCAATAATTGAATACCTGAACAATTGCGAGAATTGAACAAAAAAGCAATATATTTGCGCTTAATAAAAATGTTACACAATGCAAAACAAAGATACATTCTCGAAAGAGATGCTTAAAGGATACAATTTTAAAGACTTACCAACCATTATATTGGGCGGTGCAATGTATGAAGGCGAGTGCCTGACCAATCACTTTGTGCAAGTACCATTAAAAACGCTGAATCGACACGGGCTAATCGCAGGTGCTACCGGTACGGGTAAGACCAAGACGATGCAAATCCTTGCGGAACAACTATCTAATCAAGGTGTACCGTCTCTTTTGATTGATATTAAAGGGGATTTGAGTGGTATCGCCGCTCCTTCGCTCGGTCATCCCAAAATTGATGAAAGGCACCAAGCCATCGGACTACCATTTAAAAAAGGTAAAGCGCCAGTTGAGTTTTTTACCCTTTCGGGAGAAAAAGGCGTGCGCATGAGAGCAACCGTCTCCGAGTTTGGGCCCATTCTTTTTAGCAAAATTTTGGATTTGAATGCCACCCAATCTGGTGTCTTAGCTGTGGTCTTCAAATATTGCGACGATCATAAATATCCCCTGTTGGACTTAAAAGACTTGCGGGAAACGCTACAATACATCACAGACGCTGGAAAAGAAGAGTTTAAAGCAGAATATGGCATGGTCTCTACCGCGACGGTGGGAGCAATTCTAAGAAAAATTGTGGAGCTGGAGCAACAGGGGGCTGAAGCTTTTTTTGGAGAGCCTTCCTTTGATGTGGATGATTTGGTGCGTGTGAATCGCTCGGGCAAAGGCATCGTCTCTATTTTGAGAGTCACCGATATCCAAGACAAACCCAAGCTTTTCTCCACTTTTATGTTGCAACTCCTTGCGGAAATATACGCCACTTTTCCAGAAGAAGGAGATATGGAACAACCCAAGCTTTGTATCTTTATTGACGAAGCTCATTTGGTCTTCAAAAATGCGAGTACCGCTTTATTGGAGCAATTAGAAGCCATCATTAAGTTAATTCGTTCTAAAGGGGTAGGGCTTTTCTTTGTTACCCAAAATCCGACGGATATTCCTGAAGATATTTTGGGACAATTAGGACTAAAAATACAACACGCACTCCGTGCTTTCACCGCTAAAGATCGAAAAAATATTAAATTAGCTGCTCAAAATTTTCCGATTTCGCCTTATTATAAGGTCGCTGATTTGTTGACACAAATGGGTATAGGAGAAGCTTTCGTAACCGTCCTAAACAAAAAAGGAATCCCAACGCCTTTAGTCCATACCTTTTTGAGAGCGCCACAATCTCGCATGGATGTTCTTACTGACGACGAGATTGATGAAATTGTCAATAAATCCAAATTAGTAAAAAAATATGCAGATGTTGAAGATCGAAAAAGTGCCTACGAAATTTTAGAAGAAAAAATTGAAGCCGCCGCTTCCGAAGAGCACCAAAAAGAACTCCAAAAACAAAAGAAAAAAGCCAAGAAATCTAGTTCCAAAGAAAAATCTTGGCTTGAAAAAGTCTATAATAGTACCACGACTAGACAGATAGGACGGACTGTGGCAAGAGAGTTGACCAGGGGAATCTTGGGGGTGCTAGGGGTAAAGACGACTCGAAGAAGAAGGCGTAAAAGATATTGATATCGGATACCAGAGACCAATTAAAACCATATTAACATTTAAATATTCAGACATAAGTAATTGATTGTGAGCGATAAACACCTGTGAGATTATTGTTAGGTCTTTCTAATGTAATAAATATCACAAAGCAGTATTAAACAAAATACTTAGTTTTGTGTCTCATTAATTAATAAAAAGAAAAAACAATGAAAGTATTTAATTTTTTGATGTTGGTCATGATGATGTCTTTGGGTGCTGTTAGTGCTAATGCCCAATCAACTGCCAAAGAGATTAAAAATGTTAACGCATCTGAGTTTAAAAAATTAATGTCTGAGAAGGATGTTGTCGTTCTTGATGTGCGTACACCCCGCGAATATGCAGCACAAAACATTGAAGGAGCTACAAATATTCCTTTAAATACAATAGCAAAAAAGGCCGATACACTTGACAAATCCAAAAAATACCTAGTATATTGCAGAAGCGGAGCAAGAAGCAGACGTGCATCAATGATTTTGGCACGTAAAGGTTTTGAAGTTTACAACCTTAACGGTGGTATTTTGGCGTGGAATAAACGCTAATATAAAGACGTACTATTATTTTATCTAGGGCCTCTAGTGCAAAAGTGTGCTAGGGGCTTTTTTTGACCAATCAGTAACTTGTAACTGGTAAGCCGATTGCTAGACACCCGAACGGCCGTTTGGCTCGACATCCCACGCACTAGCAACTAGCATTTAGCATCTAGGAAACAACAACTAACATCATGAAAGAATATTTAAGCAAGTGGACTATTCCACGCGGGATTCAATTAGCCGTAGGCATCTTTTTTTTGTGGGACTATTTTACCGATGGTGGTAGTTTAGCTCTGGCATTTGGTACGATGATGTTTGCGCAAGCAGCACTTAATATCGGCTGTTTTAGTAGTCAAGGATGCAGTACCAATCCTTATTACGATGAAAAAGACAATACTCCTATCCCCGACGAAGCGGAAGTAGAATACGAAGAGATTACATAATTTAAGTTTCGGTGCTTAAGCTTAACAGCATTGGGATAGATTGGCTTTATGCATGCTTAATTTTTTGGGTACGGGTAAAAGATAAAGGGTTAAAGGTCAAGGGGTTACAAAACCCTGACCATTTTCTACAAAAAAATAAATCCAATCCAAAATGGCAGATAAGGACGAGCTGATAATGCTAATAACCACAGGCTTTTGTAAACTTGAGTTACATAAAAAAGAAATAAAAACCTGTCCAAAAGTGAGCACGCTACAAGAGTAAGTCGCTGGCAGCACCAAAGCGATGCGCCCCAAAGACCCAAAAAAAACAATCCAAAGCGTCCAACACCCACGGAGTAAGCCGCTGCGGCAGCACCAAAAGGGCGAAGCCCGCCCCAAAGACCAAAAGCGACGAAGGAGCGCACCAAAGACCCAAAGACCAAAAGAAAATTTATTCAACCCAAAAAGCAAGTTTATACCCAAAAAGCACTTACCTTTGCATCCCGTACAAAAAGAGATGTCTAATGGCTAAATATGTGTTTGTTACGGGTGGTGTTACGTCTTCTTTAGGGAAGGGGATAATTGGTGCTTCCCTTGCTAAAATCCTTCAATCACGGGGGTTTTCGGTTACTATTCAAAAGTTTGATCCTTATATCAATGTCGATCCCGGCACCCTGAATCCCTACGAGCACGGAGAATGCTATGTGACGGATGATGGCGCCGAAACGGATCTAGATTTGGGGCATTATGAGCGGTATCTCGGTGTCCCTACATCCATCGCCAATAATGTGACCACAGGCAAAGTTTATCAAACCGTCATCAATAAAGAAAGACGGGGAGAGTTTTTGGGCAAAACAGTTCAAGTAGTGCCCCATATCACCAATGAAATTAAGCATCGGTTTCAGTTGTTGGACAAGGACAATAAATATGACATCATCATTACCGAAATTGGCGGCACGATCGGAGACATTGAATCCTTGCCTTACATGGAAGCGATTCGGCAGTTTAAGTGGGATATTGGGCAGGAGAATTTCTTGTTGATGCACTTGACCTTGGTGCCTTATTTAGCTTCCGCAAAAGAATTGAAGACTAAACCTACTCAACACTCCGTCAAAAACCTATTGTCTCTTGGTATTCAGCCTGACATTTTGGTTTGTCGGACGGAGCATCCACTTCCTGGCTATGCCCGTAAAAAAATCGCTTCTTTCTGTAATGTCGAAGTTTCCGCTGTCATTGAAGCTAGAGATGCGGATACGATTTATGATGTGCCGATGTTGATGTTAGATGAAAAATTGGACACTGTTACCTTGCGAAAATTGGATTTGCCCCTAAAAAGCAATCCCAATTTGGTCGTATGGTCTGACTTTTTGCGCAAGCTCAAAAACCCGAAGGATTCTATCAATATCGCTCTCGTCGGTAAGTATAATGAACTCCAAGATGCCTATAAGTCCATTTATGAAGCCTTTGTGCATGCAGGTGCCACCAATGAGTGCAAAGTCAATGTAATACCCATTCATTCTGAAACATTAGAAGGTGATGTGGATTTTACGAAAGTATTTGAAGGAATAAACGGTGTCTTAGTTGCGCCAGGATTTGGAGATCGCGGGCTAGAAGGTAAAATAAACGCCATAAAGTATGTCCGTGAACAAAAAATTCCGTTTTTTGGCATTTGTTTGGGGATGCAGATGGCGGTGGTCGAGTTTGCTCAAAATGTCTTGGGCTTGAAGGATGCTTATTCCACAGAAATGAAGCCTGATTGTGCTGACCCAGTGATTGACTTGATGGAGGCTCAGCGTTTGATTTCGGACAAAGGTGGTACTATGAGATTAGGAAGCTATCCCTGTGTCTTGGACGACTCATCTCTTGCTTATCGGGCTTATGGCTACAAGGAGATTGCGGAGAGACATCGGCACCGTTGGGAGTTTAATAACAAGTATAGAGATGCTTTCGCAAAAGCAGGAATGATGCCAAAGGGTATCAATAAGGACGCTGATTTGGTGGAAATTGTAGAACTAGAAAACCACCCTTGGTTTGTTGGGGTACAATTTCATCCTGAGTACAAAAGTAGGGTAGAAGCACCCCATCCGTTGTTTGTGGCATTTGTGCAAGCATGTATGGTGGCACGCCCATCATCGTAGAGCCGAACGGCCGTTCGGCTTCGTAGGAAAAAGTTCCATGCATAAAAACGAACAGACAATCAGCCAAAGCCCGTCCAATTTCAAGGTAGGCGACGCAAAACAAAGAAAATGAAGAAAAAAATCAACCAACTAAACGAAAAAATCAAAGAAGCCAAGCTTGGCGGTGGGCAAAAAAGAATTGATGCGCAGCACAACAAGGGCAAACTAACCGCTCGTGAGCGCATCCATTTTCTATTAGACCCAGATTCTTTTGAAGAGATTGGGATGTTTGTGACCCATCGTTCTCATGATTTTGGGATGGAAAACCAAAAGTTTTTGGGGGATGGCGTCGTCACAGGCTACGGTACCATCAATGGGCGTTTGGTCTATGTATTTTCTCAAGATTTTACTGTTTTTGGCGGAAGCCTATCCGAAACATACGCTGAAAAAATCGTCAAAATCATGGATTTAGCGATGGAAAGTGGCGCACCAGTCATCGGCTTGAATGATTCGGGCGGAGCAAGAATCCAAGAAGGAGTCGTCTCCTTGGGCGGATATGCTGATATTTTCTTTCGTAATACTATCGCTTCTGGATTTATCCCGCAGATTTCCGCCATTATGGGGCCTTGCGCGGGTGGGGCGGTTTACTCGCCGGCGATTACTGATTTTATTTTGATGGTGGAGCAGACATCTTTTATGTTTGTGACGGGCCCGAATGTAGTCAAAACGGTTACCAACGAAGATGTAACATCCGAAGAATTAGGCGGAGCCTTGACTCATGCGTTCAAGTCGGGGGTTACTCATTTGACGGCGCCCAATGACTTGATAGCTATTGAGCAAATCAAGCAGCTAATTAGTTTTATGCCGCAAAATTGTAACGAAAAACCACCGGCTTTAGCCTATGAGCTTGGTGAAGAGTATCGCCCCAAATTGCAGGATATCATCCCGCCCAATCCCAACCAACCCTACGACATGAAAGAAGTCATCGGACAAGTTGTAGATGAAGCAAGCTTCTTTGAAATTCACAAAGATTTTGCCGAAAATATCATCATAGGCTTCGCGCACCTTGCGGGAAAAAGTATCGGTATCGTCGGTAATCAGCCGATGAGCTTGGCAGGTGTATTGGACGTGAATAGCTCCAAAAAGGGGGCGCGCTTCGTTAGGTTTTGCGACTCGTTTAATATTCCCTTATTGGTTTTTGAAGATGTACCTGGATTTTTGCCTGGTACAGATCAGGAGTGGAATGCAATCATTACCAACGGTGCCAAATTGCTATACGCTTTCTCCGAAGCCACAGTCCCACGTATAACCGTGATCACAAGGAAAGCGTACGGCGGTGCCTATGATGTGATGAACTCCAAGCATATTGGAGCAGATTTTAACTATGCCTGGCCTTCGGCAGAAATTGCCGTCATGGGTGCCAAAGGCGCTTCCGAAATCATTTTCCGTAAGGAAATCAAGGCCGCCGACGATCCAGTCGCAAAGCTAGCCGAAAAAGAAGCGGAATACGCCGAAAAATTTGCGCACCCTTATCGGGCAGCAGCTCGGGGATTTATTGATGAAGTCATCAAGCCCAATGTAACGCGCCGAAAATTAATTAAAGCCTTTGCCGTATTAGAAAATAAAAAAGTGATACGCCCCAACAAAAAACATGGTAATATCCCTTTATAGGGGCACCGTAGAGCCAATTCACGAGTTGGCTCTATTCACGAATTGGCTCTAATTCACGAATTGGCTCTAATTCACGAATTGGCTCTAATTCACGAATTGGCTCCAATTCACGAATTGGCTCCAATTCACGAATTGGCTCTAATTCACGAATTGGCTCTACGGCTTTGTTTGGTAAGGTTTCTTAGACTGTTTGGTAAAGGTTTAAGAAACCACTAGTTTAAACTAGTCTTCATGGCAATTTGATGGGATGGGCTTTTGTTTGGTAAGGTTTCTCAAACCGTTCAACTCGACTCTGCCTTGCGCCATTCTTCTTCCGTAATACGTTTTTGGAGTCTTTGCACCAAGCCTTTTACCGTAAGGCCTTGTACTAGTATGGAGAAAATAACAATCACATAAGTAATCGTCACAAATAAATCTCGATAAGGATTACCACTAGGTATAGCTAAAGCCAAAGCGATTGAAATGCCCCCACGTAGTCCACCCCAAGTCATGATGAGTCCCGTATAGGGCACAAAATTTAGTCTTTTTCGGAAGAATAAAATGGGTAGTGACAAAGAAATATATCGCGATAACAAAACAATGACAATCGTGATAATACCTATAACGACATAAATAGGCTGCCACTCCATCGCAATCATCTCTAACCCAATCATCACAAACAAAATAGCATTTAGAAATACATCAAGCATTTCCCAAAATTTATCGACATACATTTCGGTAATTTCTGACATGGTTGTCGAGCGAAGTGTATCGTGACCTACAATCAAACCCGCAACAACCATCGCCAAAGGCCCCGAAAAGTGAAGTTTACTAGCCAGTAAATACCCACCCATGACGATGGCTAGAGTGATCATGACTTCTACATCATAATTATCAATTGCTTTGAGCATTATGTAGGCAACATATCCCAAAAGAAGTCCTAGAAATAGTCCGCCACCCACTTCCATCAACAATAGATGCCCAACATCTGCAAGCCCAACTTCTTGACCAGTTTCATTAAAAGTCATACTAAAAATAGTCAAAAATACAACCACACCAATCCCATCGTTAAATAGGGACTCGCCGACAATCTTAGTTTCTAGGATTTTGGGCGCTCCTGCTTTTTTTAGGATACCCAATACGGCAATTGGATCCGTAGGCGAAATAAGCGCTCCAAACAGCAAACAAAGCAAAAATGATGGCTCAAAACCCATAAAAGGTAGCAAATAATAAACTACCGCCCCAATAACAAAGGTAGAAACAAGAACCCCAAAGGTGGCAAAGGCCAAAATAGGGTAGCGCTGTACTTTTAATTGGTCAAAACTGGTGTGCATCGCTCCAGCAAAAAGCAAAAAACTCAACATCACATCTAATAATACGGTCTTAAAGTCCAGTTGAGCCACAAGATTTTCTGCAAAGGACTGCAATTCGGGAAAAAATCGACCAAATCCAACGATGCCTAAAGTAAATAAAATCGTAATGAGCATCAGCCCAATCGTATCAGGAAGCTTTAGAAACTTCTCATTGATAAATCCGAATATTGCCGAAATAACAATAAGAATAGAAAGGATGGAAAAAAAATCCATAATTATTTTTTAAATAGGTCTTTAAATGGAGCTTTTTCCCTTCAATGAACTGATATATAGTCGATTTGAATCAATAAGCCCAGGTAAGATAAATGGAGCCCCATGTGAATCCACCACCAAAGGTAACAAAAATAATTTTATCGCCTTTCTTAAATTGGTTTTCAAAATCCCAAAGTAGAAGTGGTAACGTGGCAGAAGTGGTATTCCCATATTTTTCTATATTGACCAATGCCTTTTCTGCGGGGATCCCAATGCGCTGCGCCGTCATATCAATAATTCGCTTATTGGCTTGATGGGCGGCTAACCATTGTACAGCATCCACATCCAAATTATTACGTTTTAGGATGGTGTCCACAGAAAGTGCCATCATAGAGACAGCTGTTTTGAAGACAGTTTTGCCGTCTTGCTGCACAAAATGGGTTCGATTGGCTATGGAGTCCACCGTAGGCGGGTAGCTTGAGCCCAATTTGGCTTGTAAAAACTCACGCCCAGTACCATCACTACGCAAATATTCATCTTGGACACCCAATCCTTCTGTACTAGGCTCAAATAGTACCGCTCCAGCACCATCTCCAAAAATAATACAAGTTGCCCGATCTTCATAATCCATCATCGAAGAGCATTTGTCTGCCCCAATCAACACGACGCGCTTATAGTGACCAGATTCGATGTATCTAGCAGCAATTGACATGCCATACAAAAAGCTAGAGCAAGCCGCATCCATGTCAAAAGCAAAAGCGTTAGTAGCCCCGATTTCTGAAGCCGTATAGACCGCTGTAGAAGCTGCCATGACATCAGGTGTCGCAGTGGCCACAATCAATAAATCTATTGTTTTGGGGTCGATTTTGGTGCTTTCCAGCAATGATTTTGCTGCACGGATTGTCATAAAAGAAGTACCAGCACCTTTTTCTTTTAGAATTCTTCTTTCTTTGATGCCTGTTCTTGAGACGATCCACTCATCATTGGTCTCTACCATCGTTTCTAACTCCTTATTGGTGAGCCTATATTCAGGCACATAACCCCCTACGCCAGTGATGGCAGCCGTAATTTTATTCTGCATTGACTTATTTTTATTTTTGAAGATGCAAAGGAATAGAATAATAATGAATCGAAGGTCTTTTTTTTGACTTTTATCAAGGTCAACACCAAAAAAGTATGGAATTTGACAAAAAAAAATGCATTATTTCAAATCTACCAACCTTTTTGGGCAGACTTCCGTCTAACATTATAACACACAAAACAAACTTTCTTAATCCGAAACTCAACGGATTAACACAAAACGCTTTTTTGAATCATCGGACGAAAAAAGAATAACAGAGAGTAAGATTAAACCCTTCACTTCTTATGCTAATTTCTGTTATTCTTTTTCTCCGGTGACTTTTTTTCTTTGAAGCTTTAGGTTTGTATTGTTCAAAGCTATTTTTTTGGTTTTGGCTCTTCTAGAAGGCTAGATGAGTAAATTTGACAGTACTGGACTTGCGAATAGAAAGAATTTTTATGCTAAAACTGTATTTTTGACGTTATACTTAATATAGTTTTAAAAGAAAAGCCTATCTTGCGATAGAAAAGGAGTTGTTTTACTGAAAACACTACTTTCTTCGCTTTTTTTAAACCAAATTGTTCGTCAGTCGGTGATATTTCGTAAGAAAACATATACCGAAGAAGAGCTTATAAATGGATGTCTCCAAAACGATCGCCGCGCTCAAGAAGCACTTTATAAGCAATTTTTTCCAAAAATGATGTCCATGTGCCTAAAACACACAAAGGATAAGGACAGGTCTTTGGAAATAATCAACGACGGATTTTTTAAGGTTTTTTCAAAAATCCATCTGTATAAGCATAGCGGCTCTTTTGAAGGATGGATTAGACGTATCATGTATCATAGCATTATAGACTTCCATCGCGCTAATAAGTCTAGTAAGCTTTTGGTTTCGCCAGATGAGTTAATTTATGAGTCTGTTGATGAAAAAGCGACTGACATGCTAGCAGTGGATGATTTGTTTGTGCTTATTGGAGAGTTGCCCCAAGCGGCTCGCGATGTCTTTTTACTGTTTGCGGTAGAAGGTTATAAGCATGATGAAATTGCTGCAGCATTAGGAATTAGTTCAGGTACTTCTAAATGGCATCTTTCAAATGCAAGAAAGCTTTTGCAAGAAGCGATTAGGGGACGGAAAGACACGAGAACGATTTAATATGAAAGGACATATACATTCGGACGATTTTGGACCATTGGCAGATAAAGGCTGGAAAAGTCTCTCTGCTAGGCTGGATAAAGAGTTACCTGTACGTAAAGTGCCCCAAAACGGAGTGCCTTATAGAAAAATAGCCGTAGTGCTCACTTTGTTGTGTGGTGTCTTATTGCTTTCTCTTCTTTTATCCCAACAAAAAACAACTCGCCCCCCCTTTCAGCCCATCCCAAAAATTGTCAATAATATCTCTTTTAATGTCCAACAGCCAGATATTGTCGTTAACTTATTAGAGCCATCTGCTCCTATTTACCTTGCGGAAAAAAAGCCCGTTATTGTGGCAAATCATCAAGCCCTTTCGGAAATTCCTATTTCCAAGACTACGGACTATACTTCGCACACTACCATTGGATTACACTACAACAACTTCTCGAAGTATGTCGATCAATTGCCTACGACACTGAAGCCCGTTGCCATAAGCACAAATGCGGATATTAGTTCGACGAAAAGTCAAATTAAGCTACAAAACCTTGCAGCGCCAAAAAGGCTCATACGGTTGGGCGTTAACCTAAGCTCATCTACTCGTGGCAGACTACAAAGTACGGGGGTCGGTGGCGGTATATCAGTCTCTTTTCCTGTCGGAAAAAGATTTTGGGTAGAGCCTGGCGTAGGCTATGATTTGGCGAGATATAATGAAGTAACTTCATCTAATGAAGGGGACGCATTTGCTTATGCACGGACGGCAATGGCTAGCCCCAGCCTTAATGTAAAGTACAGAGTTAGAAAGTCTATCGAAATGCCCGTAAGTATCCATTACCAACCTATCCGCCAATTGGCATTGACTGGTGGTGTAGATGTCGGGTTACTTATTTCTCAGAGAATGGTGTTTGAATCTAATGGCTACAGTGGATTAGATGTTTACAAACAACAACTGAACGATAGTGAACTTAATCAACTCAATAGACTGAACATCGGCGCACACGGTGGTGTCTCTTGGTTTCCATCCAATGACTGGAAGTTAGGGGTGTACTATGGGCAAAACCTAACAGCTGAAAAGAAAGTAAAGCAACAAAAGCTCAAATTTTCTAATCATGTCTTTAAAGTGCGTATGGCACGCTACTTCTAATTTTTTGAACGCTGCTAGGTTGGTGATGAAAAAATAAAAAAACAGGTGCAAATAGGCCATTTGATGGCATAATCTCTCCGATTGCCTAAATAGTAACAATTATACATATATTAAAAAGTTGTAAAAAAAAATACCAAAAAATTTTGATATTTCTATTTTCTTCTTTATCTTACACCTGTTATCTAACTCCAAATCTTCTTAATCATGATTCTCCTTTCAAATTTTAAGCTAATCTAATTCCTGTCTTTGGGGTATTTAGCGTAGGAGGCTTGTATAGGGTTTTGGTTAGATCGTTTCTTCAAATCTTTTTTCTCACTAAAACCTAAAAGTATGAACATTACCTATAATGAACTTAGGAAATTAAAGCACAGTTTGCCAACAGGAAGCGTCAGTAAGATCGCAGCCAAATTGGGCATAGAAGAACAAACTGTACGCAACTTTTTTGGCGCGCAGAAAAATGTCGATGGACAACTCGTAGGATGGCATTTAGAGCCAGGTCCAGACGGGGGCATTTTTAATGTCGAAGATACTACTATCTTTGATGCCGCTAAATTAATCTTAGAAGAAACAAGCACAACTACTGTTTAACACTACCAAAATACAAAAAAAGCAACCAGTTCACCTTGGTTGCTTTTTTTTTGCTCACCAGAGAGCAAAGCGAACGCTCAACCAGAGAGCAAAGCGAGCGTCTCAACCAGAGAGCGAAGCGAGCGTCTCAACCAGAGAGCAAAGCGAACGTCTCAACCAGAGAGCAAAGCGAACG
>CAMZKG010000264.1 GCA_947311105.1 uncultured Saprospiraceae bacterium | reverse complement strand
GTAGCGGGTGTAGCGGGTGTAACGGGTGTAGCGGGTGTAACGGGTGTAACGGGTGTAGCGGGTGTAGCGGGTGTAGCAGGTGTAACGGGTGTAGCGTGTAGCGGGACACTCGCTGCTCTTGCAAATAAATTTGCAAGAGCACTCGTTCAACAGCCCAGCTCGAAGCGATGAACAAATTTTTATTTTGTTACCAATCGGTTGCCCTTAAGAAAGGGAAACCTATGGAAGGGGTTCATGAAAAGGAACAAAATGAAAATTTGTGGAGCCGAGCGAAACTTTATTTTGTGCAATCGTGCGGCTTGAGAAACCTTGCCAAGCAAAAGCATGAAAGATAAAAATACGAAGCGAGTAGATTAAAACAGGGGTTTCTTAAACCTTGCTAATATCGTGCGGTTTGTTCAACTAAAACCAGCTCTATCAATCAAAGTCCTATGTTGGAAAACATTTTTAAGCTTGTTTGTTTAGAGAGAGCATCAAATGACAAAGAAATGAAAATTATCTCTTGGAACGTAAACGGCATCAGAGCGATCGTAAAGAAGGACTTTTTGGAAAACTTCCAAAAAATGGACGCAGACATCCTTTGTTTGCAAGAGACAAAGGCGCAGCCCGATCAGGTAGAAGAAGCATTAAAACCGATTGATGGTTATCACAAATACTATAATTCCGCAGACAAAAAAGGCTATTCCAGTACGGCGATTTTGTCGAAAGACAAACCGATAAGCGTGGTAAATGATATGGGTGTGCCGGAGCATGATAAGGAAGGGCGTGTTATCTGCGCCGAATACAAGGACTTTTTTGTAGTGACGGTTTATACGCCTAATTCTGGGCAAGGACTCAAGCGGTTGGAATATCGGCAGCAATGGGATGTTGATTTTGCCAAGTATGTAAAGAAATTAGAAAAGAAGAAGCCTGTTATTATTTGTGGAGACCTAAATGTAGCGCATACGTCTATAGACTTGAAAAATGATAAGTCAAATTATAACAAAACGGCGGGTTATACTCAAGTAGAGATTGATGGGTTGCAGGCGTTGTTGGATTCAGGTTTTGTGGATACTTTTCGGATTCATCACCCCGACGAAGTGAAGTATAGCTACTGGAGTTATCGTTTTAATGCTCGTAAAAACAATTCTGGGTGGCGTATTGACTATTTTTTGGTGAGTGAAGCCCTTGCGGGAAAAATCAAGTCCGCTGAGATTCATAATGAATATTTTGGCTCAGATCATTGTCCTGTGAGTATTGAGCTTTAGCTTAATCGATAATTTTATTTGTTCAATTGAGCAATCGTGCAATTGTTCAACTGAAACCAGTTGAGCAATATTGATAAAATCAGAATTATACGCTGCTTTGGCGTCTCACTACTATAAAATTTGCGCTCCATGTCGTGGAGCGGTAGCAATGCAATAGGGCACTCGTAAGTAACCCTAAGTACTCTTTATTATCGTCCAACCTGCCGAAAAATCCGTGCTTTGGTCGCATCAATTTTGGTCATAATCGTTTGGAAGCGAGTCTTTTGGCTGCTAGGTGCCTGTTTGAAGATTTCGACCAGCTCTGTTGATTTGGAGTTGGCAAAAATTTGTAAAATATAAGCATTTAAGAAGTCTGAATTGACTTGGTCTATTTTTTCTAGAGCGTCCATGATTTTATTACGTCCACCTTCGGCATCTGTCGCCATGATATCAAGCCCTAAACGGTGATATTCATACATGGCCTTGCGATAAGGGATTGATCTTGCATTGGTGATGCTTTCAAATATAGCATATCTATTTCTACTCTTGGATGGATTCCATGCTGGATTTTCTCTAGGAGATAGGCTGACGATATTTCCAGCTTCTTGAAAATAAGGCGAACCGCCTTCCTTCGAGAAAGAATCATAATCCAAACCGATGATGATATAGGCATAAAAAGCTAATGCTTGACTTAGCTCATCCGAGAAGCTGTTGGCAACGAATTGAATGGGCTGAAACTCTTGGTAAGCAAACTCTAATTCTTTATCCAAATGAGAAAATAAAACCGTCTCTTGATCGGAGCCATAAATAGGGCGGGTGGATTTGATGGCTAAATCTGCTTTGTACACACCATCGGAAGGCTCTTCTTTGATGGTGATTTGGAAGCTACATTTGATTCTCTCTTCGTTTTCAAAATAGTCATCCGTCCATTTCTGGCTATTCAGATAGTCTTGGATGGCTTGCTCCATGGTTTTAAATACTTTGGGGTCTGTTTTTTGAAGTTTTGGAGTAGCCACTTTGACTGTAGCCAAAAGCTCCTGTGCATTCATTTGTCCCACCAATACCATGAATATCAAAAGGTATATCAATCTCATCGAATTATTTTTTTTCTTTAGTAACTTGCTCAATGGCGTCCAAAATGTCATCGGCGACATCGAGCTTAGATTTTAACTGAAATTCTTGCGTTTTATTGTCTTTAAAGACCAGTGTGATCCGATTAGTGTCATGGTTAAACCCAGCTCCTTTGTCTTTCAAGGAGTTAAGCACAATAAAGTCAAAGCCTTTTTTATTTAATTTTCGAGTTGCGTTGGCGACGGGCTGTTCTGTTTCAAGGGCAAAACCAATCAAAATTTGCTTATTAGTTTTCATATTGCCCAAAGTAGCGGCGATATCAGGATTTTTGACCAATTCGATGTTCATTTCATCTTGATTCGCTTTTTTCTTAATTTTCTCGGTCGCGACGTTTTTGGGCCTAAAGTCTGCAACGGCGGCAGCCATGATGGCAATATCTGCTTGCGCAAAATGTTTTTTGGCAGCATCTAGCATCTCCAATGCCGTCGTTATACGGATGACTTCAATACCTGGTTGCGCAATGTTTAATTTTGAAGGACCAAGGATTAATTTTACCTGACCGCCACGAGCCACGACTTTTGCCGCAAGGGCTTTACCCATCTTACCCGACGAGTGATTGCCAATAAATCGGACAGGGTCTATCGGTTCGTAGGTGGGGCCAGCGGTGATGAGAACTGTTTTTCCCGCAAGGGATAGATGCTCCTTTCGGAAAAAATTGGACAAAAAAGTCAAGATGTTTTCGGGTTCTGCCATTCTTCCTTTGCCTATCAGGCCACTGGCTAGCTCCCCCGATTCGGGTTCTATTAGGAGGTTGTTGAAGCTAATAAGTTTTTGGATATTGGCTTGCGTGGAAGGGTGTGTCCACATGTCCAAATCCATTCCTGGCGCAATAAATACGGGGCACCTTGCGGAAAGATAGACGGCATTTAGGATGTTGTCACAAATGCCATTGGCCATTTTTGCCAACGTGTTGGCAGTGGCTGGCGCAATGATTAAAGCATCTGCCCAAAGCCCTAATTCGACATGATTGCTCCACTCGTCCCCATCGGCAATGCCCGTAATGACGGGATTTTTGGATAAAGTACTTAATGTCAGCGGGCTGATAAAAGTGGTCGCACTTTGAGTCATGATGACTTTGACATCAGCGCCTTTTTTTATGAGTAGCCTAACGAAAAAAGCCGCCTTGTAGGCGGCAATACTTCCTGTAATTCCAAGTATTATCTTTTTTCCGGCAAGTGTATTCATCTTGACTTTGAAATTAGCCTTAATCCTATTTTCGTAAGATCAAGAGATGATAAATATAACGGCTTCTAGTCTTTTTTAGACTCGTCAGATGCATATTTGTAAGACAGCTGGTGGGTCATGAATTCATCTAGTGCAATGACCGCAGGATTAGGGATGCGCTCATAGAACTTAGAAATCTCGATTTGTTCTTTATTCTCTTGAACTTCTTCGATGGTTTCATAAGTTTCTTCAAACTCTCTTAATTTACGGCTAAGCTCTTCTTTGAGTTCCATGTTGAGCTGTTTTGCTCTTTTTGACACAATAGCCAAAGACTCATAGATATTGCCAGTTCTGGCGGCAATTTCTTTAACGTTACGTGCTCTAGCAAGTGGGTTGACGTGCTGAACTTTCGATTTAATATCCATTCTTCTTGAGTTTATTGATTTTCTTTAACGTATTTTTCATCATTGTGTTCACATCGGCTAAGTATTTGGATTTGCCGTATTTGTGCTTAAACAGCTTTGCGTACTCTAGGGCATCTTCATATCTTTCGCGCTGTTTGCTAATGATACTTTTTCGCGCAAGCTCATAATTGCCTTTAACAACTAAAAAGCGCACTCGCTCCACATCTTTAGACTCAGGAAAATCCTTTAATAGGTTTTCGAAAGAGATGGTTGCCGCCTGATAATCGCCCATTTTGTAGTACAAGTAGCCTTCTTCAAAGGCTTTCTTCTCTAGTTTGCTCCGCAATTCGACGATGAGTTTATTGCATTCTGCGACACGTTCACTCTTGGGGTAGGTGTCGGCAAATTGCTGAAACAAATCAATCGCTTCGGCAGTGCTTTTTTGTTCTAGACGATAGTCAGACGATTGCATATACATAGAATACGCTTGCATAAAGTCTGCTTCTTCTCTGTTGACACTGTTCGGGAAAGTCTTCGCAAATGACTTAAAATAGTACTTGGACAAGACGTATTGACCTAGATTGTAGTGTGTATAAGCATATTTGAAGTAAACTTCTTCTGCTTTTACTTTGCCACGGTAGCTATTGATAAGCATTTCATATAGCTGCTGCGCCTTGTACCACTCTTCGTCATCATAATAAGCGTTTGCTTTTTCATAAATCAGTTTAGAGTCGCCGCTTGTCCTTATTTTTTCAAATTCTGGCTTACAACTAACAAATCCAATAAGGACAATTGCTAGTAAAGCCTGAAGTAATATCCTACCCATTCAATGTTTGTTTTTTTCAAAATCCTGTGCAAACATACTTGCATAGAGATTCGGGATGCAAAAGTACGCTTTTTTTTGTAATAAAAGGTAACTGTTTAGGTGCGCACAAATTTTTGCCGTAAAATGCCCTTTTTGTACCTGCTTTTACTATTGTTTTATCTTGCGTAGTGACTGCGCTTGTTTGTCAAAACGGGCGGGTGTTTAAAAAATTGTACATTAGGAATTTTTTGCCTTCGGCGTTCAATTGCCTTCGGCGTTCAAATGCCTTTGGCGTTCAAATGCCTTCGGCGTTCAATTGCCTTCGGCGTTCAAATCCCTTCGGCGTTCAATTGCCTTTGGCGTTCAAATGCCTTCGGCGTTCAATTGCC
>CAMZKG010000263.1 GCA_947311105.1 uncultured Saprospiraceae bacterium | reverse complement strand
TTACGAAAGCTCTCACTAAAGCGACGTCTTCGGCGCTCTTCTGTTGTCAATTTCTTCATTTGTCCTGTGTTTTGACAAAGTTATCCACATCTTTGATAGCAACCTATTCCATGAGAGAACAAAGGGGCGAAGGGCGAAAGAGTTTTGTTCAATTGTGCAATCGTTCAACTGAAACTAGCCTAAATCATTGTTGCAAATTGGACTCAAGGGTGAAAGGGGCTGCCGACGGGCTAAAGCCCGTCGTACTATAGCACACAAAACTTAAATTAATCATCAAACTTCAAGACTTGTAAGAACGTTTTTTGTGGGACATCGACGTTACCTATTTGACGCATTTTTTTCTTACCTTTTTTCTGCTTTTCTAATAATTTACGCTTACGCGAAATATCTCCGCCGTAGCATTTTGCTGTTACATCTTTCCGCAAGGCAGAAATCGTTTCTCTAGCAATAATTTTTGCACCTACAGAAGCTTGGATCGCGATAGCAAATTGTTTTCGCGGAAGCAACTCCTTTAGTCGTTTACATATTTTTCGTCCTAGATAGTCCGCCTTGGTACGGTGTACCAATGCAGATAAGGCATCCACAGGCTCCGAATTCAGTAAGATGTCCATCTTCACCAAATCTGACTCTCTAAAGTCTATCATGTGATAGTCAAAAGAAGCATAACCCCGAGAAATGGACTTCAAACGATCATAAAAATCAAATACTATCTCCCCTAACGGCATCTCGAATAACAATTCAACCCTAGAAGTTGACAGATAATTTTGATTTTTCATCACGCCCCGTTTTTCAATACATAGGTTTAGTATTTTGCCAATATATTCGGGTTTTGTGATGATGGAAGCGCGGATATAAGGCTCTTCGACCTTAGCCAACCTAGTAGGTTCCGGCAAGTCATTAGGTGTATTCACTTTAATCGTCTTGCCCATGGTTGTATAGGCGATATAAGATACGTTAGGCACCGTGGTGATGACTTCTTGATCAAATTCTCTTGACAATCGCTCTTGGATTATTTCTAAGTGCAACATGCCCAAGAACCCGCATCTAAACCCAAAACCTAAGGCGATAGAAGTCTCTGGCTCAAAGGTGAGCGACGCATCATTGAGCTGTAACTTTTCGAGACTATCTCTAAGGTCTTCAAAATGTTCATTTTCGATAGGATAAATCCCTGCAAAAACCATTGGTTTTACGTCTTCAAAACCTTTGACCACTTCCGAGCAAGGATTGTCCAAAAGTGTAATCGTATCCCCAACTTTTATCTCTTTGGATTCTTTTACGCCAGTGATAATGTACCCTACGTCTCCTGATGAAATGACAGATTTGGGTAGCAAATCCATCTGTAAGTGCCCAATTTCTTCGGCCACATACTCACGTCCTGTATTAACAAATTGCACCTTGTCCCCTTTCTTCAATGTCCCATTAAAAATCCGAACATAGGCAATCACTCCACGATATTGATTAAAAACTGAATCAAAAATCATCGCCTGCAAAGGCTTATTCGGGTCTCCATCGGGTGCGGGTACCCGCTCTACTACTGCATCCAAAATTGCGGGCACACCCAATCCCGTCTTTCCACTGGCCAACAAAATCTCCGATGGATCACAACCCAATAGGTCAACTATCTGGTCAGTGACTTCTTCGACTTGGGCGCTCTCCATATCCACTTTATTGATGATTGGAATAATCTCCAAATCCTGCTCAATCGCTAGATACAGATTAGAGATGGTCTGTGCCTGAATCCCCTGAGCTGCATCTACTAACAATAATGCACCTTCACACGCCCCAATAGAACGAGAAACTTCATAAGAGAAGTCCACATGACCAGGCGTATCAATTAGGTTAAAGGTAAAAGTTTCGCCATCCTTGATGTGAGTCATCTGGATAGCGTGGCTTTTGATGGTAATACCCCGCTCTCGCTCCAAATCCATATTATCGAGCTTCTGATCTTCCATCTCTCTTGCTGCAATGGTACTTGTAGATTCTAACATACGGTCGGCCAAGGTGCTTTTACCGTGGTCAATGTGTGCGATGATGCAAAAATTTCTAATATTCTTCATGAAGCTGATCTAGCGAATGACAAAAAAGCAAGCCTAAGTTCCGTATAGATAGGAGAAGCTTGCGCCAAAAAGTACAAAATTACGCTTTTTCTAGTCAAAAAGTGGTCATCTATTGCTAGTTTCTATAATAAGGAGCAACTTTGGCGATAAAATTGAATCATTCTGTACAGAAAAGCAGCGATTTTTTTTTTTGCTCGTTATAGTACTGAAGAATCGAACTAATTACCTTCAAATAATAATTGATGAACAAGATTAATTTTTTACTTTTTATTCTTTTTTCTGCCTTTTTTGCTTCTTGCCAAAAAGATAAGGAGCCTGTTATCGTCTATGACATCCCCGATGAGTTTAATATTGAAATTTTTCAAGAGCTCGGTAGTTCTAGTAATCTCTACCTAAAAGTAACCACCTTGGATGAATATCCAGACAACTACCGCATAGAAGCTGCTGCCACCAAAATTGATGGCAAAATTGAAGTAAATATCTATCAGATTTTTAAACCCACCACCCCATCCAATCAACAAACAACCCTTTCCCAAAAAATACAAATTGACAATCTGGCAGATGGCACTTATCCTTTAGATTTGATTATTCGGAATACTGTCGTTAATGAAGGTGCAATTACAGTTAGCCCAAGCAAAATTGGGTTGGATTTTTCCACAAAATATGGCATTTCTGCCAAGCATTATGAAGTAAACCGTATTGCGGCAAATGGCTACTGGGGTTTTGCCTATGTAGAATCAGCCGCACACATTATCTATGTTGATCAGTTTGTCCAAAAGATAAAGGCAGTCTCCACGGAGATTCCTAACGCCAAAGTAGGCAATTATGGATATTTTTCTATTTCTGACCAAAACAAGGTAGAGCTGCCCCTTTCACAAGACAATCAAAAGACTTTTTATATGAAGTCTGATGACTTTGACACCATCAATAGCTATATACAAGAATACAAGTCCTACGGCATTGGATTTCATGCTGTTGTACTTACGGCTCAAGGGCAGGTTTTTCATCACGTTTCTTATGACCCGCCTGCGCCTTCTATCAATTTATCGGTTCAGAAATAACCGTTTGGTAAACGTCTCGAAGGAAGGAGTTGTAAAAAAGGGAAAGATTTCGTTTGCTAAACGTCGCTCCAACCGTAGAAATAATAGACACTAAGCTAACCAAATAGAAACAAAGCGGCAGGCAAAGCGTTCTTGATTGGTAGAACTCAAACCTTTGCCGTGAATATTTTACGACTCATTAGACTGTGTTATTGGCCCAAAAACCTATTGGTTTTTCTGCCAGCTCTAGCAGCCCATCAATACAACTGGATCATTGACGATCCCGAATATTCTCTGTGGCTGACTTTTATTTCCTTTACTTTGGTCTCGGTTGCGGGTTATATCTTCAATGATTTGGCAGATTTTGAAAGTGACCGCAAACATCCCATCAAAAAGAAATACAAGCCTTTAGCGACTGGGGACATAGACAAACAAGTTGCTTCTTTTTGGCTGGCTGTTTCGTTGATAGGCGGCTTATTGCTTGCGCATAAATACATCAACAATCACGTTATGCTTTGGGAGCTGGCTTTTTTCTTTACGGGTGTAGCCTATAGTTTATTTCTAAAGAAAATCCCATACGTTGGGCTAATTATTGTTTCTAGCGCTGCTTTATTTAGGGTATTGACAGGTACTGCCACGATGGAAATACCTACCCGACCTATTTTATTGATTCTTGCGGTTGTTCTCAATCTTGCGATAAATATAGCCATAAGAAGTCACCAAAATAAAAAGCTCAAATTAAGTTCATCTCTCTAGTAAGTCTTACCTTGCGCCATGAATCAACTCGAAAAACAAAAAAACAGCCTTTGGCCCATTTTTCTGACTGTTTTTATTGACATGCTTGGAGTTGGGATTATTATACCGATAGTTCCGACTTTATTTTTTGATTTGGACACGAGTATTTTGCCTAGCGACATGGCAGAATCGACCCGCTATATCTTGTATGGTTTTCTTATTGCTTCCTATCCGTTCATGCAATTTTTCGGAGCGCCTGTTTTAGGGGCGTTATCTGACCGGCATGGTCGCAAACCACTTATTTTGATTTCGTTGGTAGGTACTTTGATAGGCTATCTGGTTTTTGCGCAAGCAGTCAATAGTCATAATCTAATTATTATTTTTCTTGCGAGAATGCTGCCTGGATTCACTGGCGGCAACATTTCGATTATCATGTCTGCGTTATCAGATGTGAGCAATGAAAAAACGAGAGTCAAAAATTTTGGGTTAGTCGGCATGGCATTTGGGCTGGGCTTTGTTATTGGGCCTGCACTTGGGGGCGTACTAGCTGATAGTGAGCGAGTTAGCTGGTTTTCGATGTCCACGCCTTTTTTATTTACGGCACTCTTGACGCTTATTAATATCATTTTTTTGCACTTTAATTTTCGGGAGACTTTGGCTCAGAAGCGAGACACGGTGATTAACTTTTTCACTGGCTTCAAAAATATAGGAAAGAGTTTTAAGACACCGCATTTACGGGTGATATTTAGTAGTGTGTTGTTGTATTCAATGGGATTTGCCTTCTACACGCAATTTTTTTCGGTGTATCTCATCCAAAAATTCAATTATAGTCCTTCTCAGATTGGGATGCTTTATGGATGGGTAGGTATTTGGTTGATTATTACGCAAGGGGGCATTGTCCGTCGCATGTCTGGCAAGATAGCTTCAAAGAAAGTACTCCCCATTTCGATGCTTGGCGTCTCCATTGTATTGGCGACCTTACTTGTCCCCAGCAATCCGATGTACTTCTATTTTATCAATCCCTTAATTGCTGTTTTTCATGGCATGACTTCCCCCAATATGACTAGTGTCGTCTCTACCCAAGCAGGCAAATCCTTTCAGGGAGAGATATTAGGCATCAACCAATCCATGCTCTCCTTGGGTAATTTTTTCCCGCCTATACTAGGTGGATTTATCAGTGCTTTTAATGGCAATAGCAGCTACCCTTTAATGGCTTCTGCGTTGTTTGTTTTAGTGGCTTGGGGATTATTTGTTGGGGTATTTTTGAAGCAAAATCTCCCTTAGAAGAGAAGAATTTAGCTAAGGTTTTGACTAAGGTTTAAGAAACCCCAAGTTTTTAATCTATCTGCTTACATTTTCATCGCTTGGGCTCTAGTTTGTTAAGGTTTCTCAAACCAGGCTCCGCAAATTTTCCTTATTTTTGCGGGGGAAATTGTCCAAAATTTGCTCATCGATGTGAGTCGGGCAAGTGGAACGAGTGGGCTTGCAAATTTATTTGCAAGATGTAGAGACGAGCGCAGCGAGTATCGCCACGGGCAAGGTGAAACGCTACCAGACTCCCAATAATG
>CAMZKG010000262.1 GCA_947311105.1 uncultured Saprospiraceae bacterium | reverse complement strand
CTTCTATTTTACGCAACTCAGCCAAAAACATAACTTGCACTAAATAGAAAAAAGCCAGTATTTATGGGGTTAGTTGCTTCTTTTTTGCCAAAATAATGACCGAACCATTGAATAAGTACCCGTAGATTTTTGCCATAATTTAAGTTTCGGTACTTCATTTTAACGGTATTCATTTTCGGGATACTGGCAAAGGATTAAAGGTCAGGGGTTTACAAAAAGAAAAAAAACAAAGCACCCGACAACAGCGAAGTAAGCCGCTGCGGCAGCACCAAAGACCAAAAGGGCATAACCCGCACCAAAGACTAACCTCCCTTCCGCACCTGAGCCAACCAAAACAAACTAAGCCCAACTGGCAACAAGCCACTAACCCAAGCCAATTGTACGGCATAATTTTGTATAGAGCCACCCAACCAAAGATTCAGCCCTTCCCCAAACAAATAAAACTCCGTCAAAAAAACACCTATAACAAATAGCCATAACCCGACTTTCGCCAAAATCGTCCGACTACTAAATCCACCCAACAACAAAAACCACCCTATCAAAAAGAAGCTGATAACCCCCAAGGTCACTAAATGCAAGTACCCCATCACCACCGTACTTTTCAAAGTGTGTATATCTTCTACAAAAAATGGAAACGCGGAAAACAATTGAAAAATCAATTTAAGACCAAAAGCGCCCGCCACTAAACTAATTAGCCGATGAGCCCATTCATTTTGCTTTCGCACAGCGCCTAACAATATTTTTCCGAAAGGAATAAAATACCAAAAACCAACTAACTGAGCTACCGCAAAAACACCACCTACCCAATACACCCAAGTGCTTGGATGTGCCCAAAGTGTGGATAGTGCGTAAGTCGGTATCACTGCTAGATTGGTCAACATAAATACTTTATACCCTTTGTCTGTCCCCTTTTTTGGCGCAAGCCCCTTGTCTTCTAAATACTTGAATATCATCGCAAACAAAGCCATCATGATAGCACCATTGTACAAAAAGTGTAAGTAAAAGAAAATAATCAAGAAATAGATATTGTCTTTGCCATGCCCCGTCGCCATTACGGGTCCCAAACCCCATGGCCCCAGACTGGATAACACTAGATAAAAGAGACCTGCTTTCGCAAATTTGACCGAAATCCGTGCCGATGACTTTGTTTGGATAAGCTTATAAAACTTTGCCACAAACCAGTAAGACGCCACCAAAAACAAGGTCGAAAAACTAATGGAATACAGCGCATAGCCTTGTATCGGAAAACTAATCAACATCCCGACAATAGAGATTTCTGTCAAGATAAATATCCGCTGATAGGCCTTGTCTTCACGGCTATCTGGCTTGAATTGCGCAAGCAAACCAACATAAATCGCCATAGAGACCCACCCCAAAAAACCTACATGCGAATGGGCATGAACTAGATTTTTGTACTTAAACCCGACATCCTGACCCGTAAAAATCAGCCGTATCATCAAGCCGATAATCGCAATTAAAATAAACTGAAAAAAAGCAACTTTTAACCAAGATTGATTTTTCATCAAACAACGGGGTCTGCTGGTAAAACTTTTCCGATAGCTTCTCCAAACCCGACTCTTATCCCATCTTTTTGGGCGTAGCCACGCAAAACAACCGTATCGCCGTCATGAATGAATTTTCTCGTACTTCCATCAGGCATAGGCAGTGGATTGGTGCCGCGCCAAGACAGCTCCAGCATTGAACCATAAGCTGTTTTGGTTTTGCCACTAATCGTCCCCGATGCGTACATATCCCCGACGTTGACATTACAACCATTCACGGTGTGGTGCGCCAGTTGCTGTGGCATATTCCAATACATATATTTGAAATTCGACTCACAGACGGTTGCCTTAAAATCATCCGTTTGGATAATCACTTCTAAATTAATATCATAGTTTTTCTTTCCAGAAAATTGAAGATACGGCAACACGACAGGATCTTGCTTGGGCCCTTCTACCCTAAAAGGCTCCAGAGCTTCCATCGTAACAATCCAAGCGCCCATGGTCGAAGCAAAATTTTTGCCCAAGAAAGGGCCTAAAGGTACATATTCCCAGCCTTGAATATCTCTAGCCGACCAATCATTAAACAATACCATCCCAAAAATATAATCCTCCGCTTGCGCAATAGGTATCGGCTGCCCTAGCTTGGTGGCTTTTCCGATGACAAATCCCATCTCTAGCTCAAAATCCAATAATTTAGATGGCCCAAATTGTGGGTCACCACCGTCTTCCAGCGGGCGACTTTGTCCGAAAGGACGCTTAATCGGTGTACCCGAAACCACTATCGAAGATGCCCGCCCGTGATAACCAATGGGCATTCTTTTCCAATTGGGCAATAGGGCATTTTCGGGGTCTCTGAATAGGCAACCTACATTAGTGGCGTGCTCTATACTCGAATAAAAATCTGTATAATCCTTTATGTCTATCGGCAAATGCATCCTTGCTTCTTCCATCGACACCGCACAATAATTAAAAAACAAACCAAAAGCCCGATCATCTTTCAATAATTCTTGGATGCGAAGCCGCACAGCTGCCGTTTTCTCTTTGCCCAAAGCAATAAAATCATTTAAGGTGGATTGCGCAAAGACTTCTACCGAAAAATCCAAATCCTTAAAGAAAGCTAGATTGTGCATCATCTTTAAGTCAATCACATAGTCGCCATAGGCGGTACATGCTCTAAGGGCTGGCTCTTTGGCAGTGGAAAATATCCCAAACGGAATGTTGTGGATGCTAAAATCGCTATTGGATGCGGGACGGGGCATTGAATCTGGTACTGGACTTGCAGACATAATTGGTTCTTTTGTATCGGAAGATCGCTTGCGCAAAAACATCCTTTAATTGTAAACCGCAAAATAACATAGTTTTATGGTGAAAACAAAGCGGATGGACGGAAATTTCGCTGCGCTCGCTGGCACGTCGAGACGAACGGTCGTTCGTCTGTTTTGTAACTGCTCTCCATCTTTGCTAATCGAGACGAACGGTCGTTCGTCTGTACTGCGAGCTTCGCTCGTCTTGGGATAAAAAAAACAGAGATGACTTTGCCGCTGGGTTCCCTAACACAATTTGGCAAAATCATCTACTGCTTAGCTTTGGGGAAGGTTATTTTACAGGGGAGATTATTTTACCCTTCAAAAGTAACGTTTTTATAGCTCTAAACAGCTGTTTTGAGTTGTCTATTTTTATAAATACTTGATTCTACGTAGTTTATCTAGGGTAGTAGTCGCATGCGGGGGAAATAAAATATTGAGCTTATTCCGAAAAAATCAATGTACATTGTTGGCGTTTTAACAAAATTTTATTCTGTAGGCTCCTGTTTTAACAATGATTTTAGGCTATTTTCAGTTGAGCCATTGCACAATATTAGCAAGGTTTAAGAAACCCCTGTTTCAATCTACTCGCTTCGTATTTTTATCTTTCATACTTAGGCTTACCAAGGTTTCTCAAACCGCACGATTGAACCAAATAAAGCTTGCTCCATTCCTTAGTTAGAGACTACAACGACTTTTCGGAGTAAGCACAAATATTGGTGTATAAAAAGCGAAAAGGCGCAAATCACAGCGCAGATTCCCACATCTTGCTAATGATTTTGCAAGTGCCACCCCATTTTTTTGGTTCTTCTATCCTAAAACCTTAGTTTTGCGGCTTATAAAAGTAACTGTTACAAGTAGTTTCTATTTTGTCTAAAAATAGGGATGCTTAAGCAATTACATAAAAAAAAGAAGATGGCTGACCAAATTTTTCAAAAAGTAGCAGACTTACAAGCAGAAATTGCGCAAGCAAATCCAACTACGCCAGAAGCTTTAGAAGCTTTTAGAATCAAATACCTTGGCACCAAAGGTGCTTTAAAGGATGTCTTTAAGTATTTTAAGGAGATACCTAATGAGCGCAAAAAGGAATTTGGGCAAAAGATGAATGCGTTGAAGGAGTTTGCTAATAGCCATTTTGAAGGTCTGAAAGAGAAAATGGAGACTTCTGGCGAAGAACAATTGGGGGCGGATATTGACTTGACAGCTCCGGGAGAGCCTTTGGCGCTGGGCGCTCGTCACCCTGTATCGCTTACGCTAAATAGAATTATTGATATTTTTAAGAAGTTGGGATTTGCCATAGCGGAAGATCGAGAGATTGAAGACGATTGGCATAATTTTACGGCCATGAATACGCCCGAAGACCACCCTGCACGAGATATGCAAGATACGTATTATTTGAAAGATAGTACGGAGATGCTTTTGCGGACGCACACTTCTTCGGTACAAGCGCGGACAATGATGAGTGAGAAGCCACCCATCCGAATTATTGCTCCAGGACGGGTATATCGTAATGAGACGATTTCGGCTCGGTCACATGCGCAATTTCACCAAGTGGAAGGCCTGTACATCGACAAAGATGTGTCTTTTGCGGACTTAAAACAGACACTGTTGTTTTTTGCGAGAGAAATGTATGGCGAGAAGACCAAAATCAGATTGCGACCTTCCTATTTTCCTTTTACGGAGCCTAGTGCGGAAGTAGATGTCTCTTGCTTTATTTGCGACTCCAAAGGATGCAATATCTGCAAATACACTGGCTGGGTAGAGATTCTAGGTTGTGGCATGGTGGACCCTGCGGTTCTCAAGAATGTGGGCATCGATCCTGAAGTTTATTCTGGTTTTGCTTTCGGAATGGGTATCGAGCGACAAGCTATGCTAAACTACAAAATCAATGATATCCGCTTGTTGTTTGAGAATGACGCTCGATTCTTAAAACAATTTTCTTCGGCGTTTTAGCGTGTCGGTGCAACTCTTGCCGCTCAGCTCTGTGGCTCGGGAGATGAACAGGCTGCCGCCTGTATGTGCTCTGGTGCTCGGTTCTGTGGCTAGAGAGACGAACGGCTGTTGGTCTTTACTGCCTTCGAAATTGGGTCTCTCGCTAGGGAGACGAACGGCCGTTCGTCTTTACTACGCATGCCTTACGGCTCGGTTTCTTTTTTGAGAGATTTTGACAAAATCTGATATACTTTGAGCATGTCGGGATAAGGTGCTAGCTTACGCAAATGCTTATCGATGGTGGCTTGATCTCCACGAGCAGCTGGGCCTGTTTGGGCTTTTTCGGGGTCTAATTTTTGTACTTTTTCGGCAGTTTCTAGGATAAGCGGGCGCAACAAATCAAAAGACAAATCATGGTCTTCGGTCAGTTTTCCCGCAAGGGTGTATAGATGATTGGTAAAATTATTGACCATGACTGCCGCTACATGAAGCCACGCTCTTGCTTCGTCGTCAATAAAGTGTACACTCTCCGAAATAGCTCGCCCTAAGTCTAACAATTGCCGTTTGAGCTCTTCGTCTTTGGCTTCTATGCAAATCGGAATATTTTTAAATTTTACCCGTCTCCCCTTGGTTAGCGTTTGAAGTGGATAGAATACGCCATATTTCTTGAAGTAAGGCGCTAGGATCGTTGATGGCTGCGAACCAGACACATGAACCACTGCCTTTTTCTTGATTAGTTTGGACAGTTGTTTGGCGACTTCCGCAATCGCACTGTCAGGTACCGCCAATATGTACAAATCAAGGTCTTCTGGAAATTCTTCTAGATCATTGGTGTAAAAAATGCGCATGCGCTTGCCTGCTTTTTCTACTTTTTGAGCATCACGACTGTATATCGCCTGTAACCCTAGATGCTTGCGATGTAGTACACGAGCTAGTTGACTGCCCGCATTTCCAAAACCTATTAGACCGATTTTCATTTTTTTTATTTGCTTATCTGTAACTATCTAGGTGCTAGGTCAATGAGCCAAACGGCCGTTCGGCTTCACGTACCAGGTCTAAATTATTATCTCTTTTTTCTACGTCGTGATTTTTTGGGCGATTTTTTGGGTTTGGTATCTTCTCCTTCAATTTGGAACTCTACTTGTCGTTTATCCAAATTAACGGCGGCAACAATTACTTTTAATTTATCTCCCATTTGGAATTTGCGCCCAGTGATTTTTCCACGTGCTTGCATTCGCCCCCGTTCGATAAAGAAAGGCTCTCCGAGCGATTCGAAGGACACCATACCATCACAGAAGTTTTCAGTTAGCTCTACGTAAAAACCACGCTCGCCAATGCCCCGAATCAAACCTTCAAAACTATGCCCTACAAACTCTTGCAAATATTCTACTTGCTTATAACGGACACTTTGACGCTCTGCATCTACTGCTTTACGCTCTTGATTAGAGATGTGCTTACATTGCATTTCAAGGTGCTTGGCATCTGCGCGATAGGTTTTGTCTAAATTTTGCGCAAGCAGACGATGCACCAACACATCCGCATATCTCCGTATCGGTGACGTAAAATGGGTATAGTGCTCAAACCCTAAGCCATAATGCCCTATATTTTCGGACGAATATACCGCCTTCGACATCGTGCGCACACCCATAATGACCAAAATTTTCAACTCAGGTCTATCTTCGGCTAGTTCCGACAATTTATTGAAAGATTGCACGATGGATTTTGGCGTTTGAATGTCAAATTTGACGCCCATCGAGCCTGCAAACCTAGCAAAATCTAGCAATTTATCTCTATCGGGCAAATCGTGAATTCTATAAACAAAAGGTATTGTTTGCGTATTTTTACTCTTACGGTCGATATATTCGGCTACTTCCCTATTGGCGAGCAACATAAAGTCTTCGACGAGCAAATGGGTATCTTTTCTTGTTTTTAGATAAATGCCAATTGGTTTAGCGTCTTCGTCCAACTGAAACTTTACTTCATCTGTCTCAAAACTAATTGAGCCTTGCGCAAATCTCTGCTTGCGCAAATGATGGGCGATTTTATTTAATGTACTCAATTCCGTAAAATAATCCCCCTTTCCCTTGTCTAGGACTTCTTGGGCATCTTCATACGCAAACCGCTTATCGGAGTGAATGACCGTCTTTCCAAACCATCTTTTCTTAATTTTTAACTGCTTGTCAAAGGTAAATACCGCCGAAAAAGCCAATCTATCGACATTGGGTCGCAAAGAACAAAGGTTATTGGATAGTTTTTCGGGGAGCATCGGGCATACTCTATCGACCAAGTACACCGATGTCGAACGCTCATACGCTTCTTCGTCCAAGGGGGTGCCTTGCTCCATAAAATGTGTAACGTCTGCAATATGTACACCGATTTCGATGTCCCCATTTTTCTTTTTCTCGTAAGAGAGCGCATCATCAAAATCCTTGGCGTCGTGTGGGTCAATGGTCAACGTAGTGATTTTACGAAAGTCCCTACGCTTAGCAATCTCTTGCTCCGAAATATTATCAGACATCGGCATCACTTGCTCCATCACGGCATCTGGAAAGCTTAATGAAAATCCATTGTTAATTAAAATGGATTGCATCTCACGGTCAGACTTGTTGTGTGCTAATAGTATTGATTTGACAACACCTACAGGAGGGCGATTAGGCTTATTAGGCCATTTGACAATTTCCACGACGACCATATCGCCGTCTTTGGCATCCTTAATATCTTCTTTTTTGATGGCTATTTCTACAGGCAGCGCATCATTTTCTGGAAATGCTACGGCTACTTCATTTAAGATTCTCAGTCTTGCGACAAATTGCTTGGTAGCTCGCTCTAGTACTTTTACTATACGCCCTTCCTTCTTGCGCCGCTTTCGACCTCCATCAAAAAGAACGACCTTTACACGGTCGCCATTCATCGAACTGCCCATGTATTTTTTAGGAATATAAATATCATCTTCCAACTCGTCCACTAGCACAAAGCCTGCACCAGACCGTGTCATATCGACATAGCCTTCGTAGGCAACATCTGATGTCTTCTCTACATGAATGGTCTTATTGGCTTGGAATTTATAATTGTCTTTCGGAATGATAACTCCTTGTTTTACAAGCATTTCTAAGGCGTATAGTATAGAGTCAATATTATTTTCGCTGTTCACTCTTTTTTGAATCTGCTTGGGATTCAGTTGCTTGTTGGGGTTCTCCCAAATAATTCTTTTTATAATCTTCTGCAATTTTTTAGCAGATAGCTTTTTAGTTTTAGTTTTCATTTTATTTTTTTTTT
>CAMZKG010000261.1 GCA_947311105.1 uncultured Saprospiraceae bacterium | reverse complement strand
GTTACACCCGTTACACCGCTATACCCGTTACACCGCTACACCCACTACACCCGTCACACCCACTACACCCGTTACACCGCTATACCCGTTACACCGCTACACCCACTACACCCGCTACACCCACTACACCCACTACACCCGTCACACCCACTACACCCGTTACACCCGCTACACCCGCTACACCCGTTACACCGCTATACCCGTTACACCCCCGTTACACCCGCTACACCGCCAAATTCGTCCTAGATAGTTACCAAAATTTCTTATCTTTGTCTTTCCATCAGAGACTACCCAAACGATGACACCCAAACATTCATCTATACTGGACTAGCCTAATGCGTCATTAAAAATCGAGCTAAACACCATTCGCCAAGCGGATATCACCCAATATAGACACCTATGTATCCAGATTTCTCTTATTTATTCCATGATTTATTTGGCACGCAACCAGACAATATTGCGTCCATTGTCAAGACCTTTGGTTTCTTTTTAGCAGCCGGTGTAGGCGTATTGGCTTATTTTTTTAAAATTGAATTGCAGAGAAAAGCGAAAGAAGGTATCTTTCAGCCTGTACCCATTATCCAAATAGAAGGCTCGGCTCCGACGATTGGAGACATCCTTGGCAATGCGCTGATGGGGCTATTATTGGGAATGAAAATACCTTATATCGCCCAAAATTTCAGGGAGTTTCAGGTAGATCCTGCATCAGCTATTTTTTCGATGAAAGGCAATATTGTTTTAGGTTTGATTTTGGCCGTCGCATTTGGCTATTGGCGCTATTGGGATGGAGAGCGAAAGAAATTAACGCCCCCAAAAAGAACAAAAGTAAATATTTATCCGCACGACAAAATTACAGAAATCGCCATGATAGCTGCCTTTTCAGGCATCTTAGGCGCCAAAGTCTTTGATATTTTGGAGCACCTGGACAGCTTTGTAAAAGACCCTATCGGCGTCTTTTTATCGGGAAGTGGGCTAGCGATATATGGCGGCTTGATTTTTGGATTTATTGCGGTGGTGTGGTACTTGCGTAAAAACTTTCCCGGCATTTCGATATTACACGCTATGGACGCGGTAGCTCCTTCATTGATTTTGGGCTACGGCACAGGGCGTATTGGTTGCCAACTATCGGGGGATGGTGATTGGGGCATTCCTGTAAAGGGAGTCACGAAGGCAGGCGTAGAATATGCTTACAACCAACCAAGTTGGCTACCCGACTTCCTTTGGTCACATACCTATCCACATAACATTGCCGGTGATGGAATTATGATTCCTGATTGTACCTACAATTACTGCAATGTCTTGCCCACAGGCGTCTTCCCTACCCCATTGTATGAGATTATCTTATCGGTAGCTATTTTTGCTATCTTGTGGTTGCTTAGAAAGCGTTTGAAGACTGCTGGAACCTTATTTTTTGTATTTATGATTTTAGATGGTTTTGAGCGATATTTTATAGAAAAAATACGGGTCAACATTCAATATGAAAAATTTGGTTTTCACTTTACACAGGCACAATTTATTGCCATAGGCATGATTGTTTTGGGCGTAATAGGGATTATTTGGCGGATGCAGGCAGCCAAAAAAGCAGTTCATTAAGCATGGCTTATTAATCTAGAATATAAAGCACCGAACCAAATTACATCTGTTGGTTGTCCGACAATTAACCTTCTTTCCCTAATAATTAAATGAACCAACAGGTATCTTTGTAGCCTAAACAGCACAAGTTGATGAAATTAATAATAATATTTGCCGGCTTACTAACTATGAGTTTCTTTGACCTAAAGGGACAAAATCCCAAAAACGCATCCTGCCAAAACACATCTTTCGATAAAAAGGTAAATCATCTAATTCATTACAAAGTACCTGTAATAGATGTCGATACCCTTGCGGGAAAAATAGATAATTATCTCCTATTAGATGCCCGTGAGCGAGAAGAATTTGACGTAAGTCACCTAGAAGGTGCTCAATTTGCAGATTACAAACATTTTGATATTGACAACTGGCAGAAATTGAACAAGGACACTCCGATTGTCGTTTACTGCTCCGTAGGCTATCGCAGCGAGAAAATAGGCAAAAAGCTAAAAAAAGCAGGTTTTACGCAAGTCTATAATCTATACGGTGGTCTATTTGAATGGATAAACAGAAATCACGCATTGGCATCCAACGCAAAAAAAGTGCATACTTACAATAAAAAATGGAGTAAGTGGGTTTTTAATCCTGACATTCACCAAGTATGGTAGTAACTCCGAAGTCTAAGTAAGTACTTATGAATTGTGCTGCTGCCCGTGACATTGCTGCGACTCACGACATTTTTTTAACAACATAGGAGCATAGATGCCTTTCACCTTACCGCTTCTCAATCTTCTTCAAAAGTTCATCCGCTTCGTCATAATCTTCATCCTGGGCTTTGGCGAGCATGATAGAATTGAGTGCGGCTCTTCTAGCTTTTTTCTTCTTTTTGATTTTGTAGTAGAGTTGTGCTAGCGTTAAGTTATTTTCGGCATTGCTATCGAGTTTGATAGACTGTTTGACCAATTTGATGCCTTTTTTCAGATATTTTTTCTTGTTAATTGCTTCAAAAAAGGTAATTCCGACTTCATTTAATTCTTCTGCATTTTGGCTTGGGAACTTCTTGTAATGATTGATGGCTGCTAACGCAAATTCGTTTCTCATGCCTTTTCGACGATAGTAAGTCATGCGCACTTTGGAAGCTTCCAACTCTCCTTTTTCGCCTTTATATATCTTTCGATAAATATTTTGCAACTCCTCAAGTGTTACTTTCTTGTCATTCATTTTGCGTTCGAGCAATGACTGAATTTTTCTCCCCACCTTGACGGTGCCAAACTGGCGATAAAAAAGCTCCTTGTTTTCCACCATATATTTAAAAGATGGAGAATCCGCATCAACAACATTCTTGTAAATAATTTTGACAATCTTGGGTTTAGACCAGTCTTTTTTTGTCTTTAAATACTCTTCAAGTACGGGCCCATGCGATTGGTCATGGAGACTATATCTCAAATTAAGATATTTCTCCAAAAAATCGGGGTTGCGGTCTCCGATATTATATCGTTCTTCCATCGCAGACAGACTCGACTTCGGGTTGAGCGCTTTTTTAGCTTGTTGGAGCAAATTATCTACGGATTGGTAGCCTGCGACCTTATGCACGAGCGTACCTTCGGAGTCCACAAACAGCAAGGTCGGATAAGACTTAACAACATATTTTAGTCCAGTAGCCGGTCCTTCTCCTTTTTCCATATCCATCTTCATACTAATGAAATGCTCTTTAAAATACTTACCGGCAGCGCTTTTTGTAAATACATTTTGTGACATTGCTTTACACGGCCCACACCAAGTCGTATAAGCATCAATAAATACCAGTTTTTGTTCTTTTTGCGCAAGCGATAGTATTTCTTCCAGCGTCCCCTTCCTAAATTGGATACCTTGGGCACTACCCGTTTGAAAACAAACAAATACCGTAAATAAAAGTAAAAAAAGTCTCATTATTCTTTGATTTTGCAACTTGAAAAGAAACATTCCTAACGAAAATAACTACATTTTATGATTTTAGTTTCAAAAACTATTCTTTTACGAAAGTCATGTCAAACGGTTTTTCAACGTGCGCTAACTTGTAGCCCACACTTCGCAAGTTGGTTAGAAACCTAATCATGGTATTAAGATTTTTTTGTATTTGAGTGCAAAGTAAGGATTTTTATAATTGTATTGGTAGATTTCTTAAAGGATTCTCTATCTTTATTGGGTGCCTAGTTTAGCACCAAACTCTAAGAAACTCCGACGTGACCTGCTACGCCTACGTTTCAACCCTAGTTAAACAGTGGACCTAAAATGGGAACTTACAGCATCAAATCTTGTGGCTTCTCCAATCAAAAATGCACATTAATTTTTCGGAGTGCACTCAACGATTAAACGGTAATCTAGCAATACCTAGACAAAAATCCATCAAAACAATTTCGCAGTAAACTAAACCCCAATTTCTTCGTTCTTAGCCTAGAACAAAAATTGAAAGCCGCAAGATGCTCCAAGGAATTTTAGATCGAATCAAGCAACAATCCGCTTCGCAGGAGCTAAAATCTTTTTCTAAAAAGGCAGAAGTATCTCTTATTAAAGGCATCAAAGGTTCCTATCTAGCTTTTTTGCTTGCGCAATTTAACGAAAGTGAGCAACGCCCTTTTTTAGTCATCACCGAAGACAAAGAAGAAGCCGCCTACCTACTCAATGACCTACAAGGCATTGCGGGACACAATCAAATCCACTTCTTGCCAGATTCCTTTAAGCGTCCCATAAATTTTGAAGTGGTTGACCCCAACAATGTGCTCAGTCGTACCGAAATCGTCAACCAACTGACCAGCTCCGAAACCAAAAACCCCATCATCGTCACCTACCCCGAAGCACTCTTCGAAAAAGTAGTTGACCCCACAGAAGTCATTTCCAGCCGACTAGAAGTGCGTGTAGGAGCGATTTTGGACCAAGAAACCATGATGGACGTACTGCTCGAATACGAATTCAAACGGGTGGACTTTGTCTATGAACCAGGGCAATTTTCGATACGTGGGGGCATTGTTGACGTCTTTTCCTTGGGCAATCCTTGGCCGTTTCGGGTCGAGCTGTTCGATGACGAAGTAGAAAGTATTCGGAGTTTTGACCCGCTTACCCAGCTCTCCAAGGAAGCAAAAGAAGTCATTCATATCGTTCCTGATTTTTCGGCTTTGGAAGAGCAGACCAAGAAAATTTCGATGTTGGAGATCCTTCCGGAAAATACGATAGTGGTGACACAAGATTTTCAGTTTTTGTTGGATCGGCTGCTAGTTTGTTTTGAGAAGGCAGAAGAATTTGGGCACAAAGTAACGGTACAAAGTGACCAAGACTTGCGTAAAATATTTCGGGAACGGGCTTTTTTGTATCCACGGGAGACCATAGAGCAGTTGACGAGCAAGACGGTTTGGTTGTTGTCTGATACATGCGCGGAACTAAAACCAGCGCACACAGTGTCTTTTGATGTCTCTTCGCAGCCTAGTTTTAGCAAAAATTTTAATTTGCTCATAGAGAATCTTCAAGATTTCAAAAAGCAGGGGTATGACATCTATCTCTTTGCAGAAAATGCGCGACAGTTTACCCGATTTGAAGCTATTTTTAAGGATTTGAATGCGAAGGTGGAGTTCAACGGTATCGAAGCGGCGATACATGAAGGTTTTATTGCGAAAGCAGAAAAAATAGTCTGTTATAGTGACCATCAGATTTTTCAGCGGTTTCATGCGTATCGGTTACGTCAGGGTTTCTCGAAAGAGAAGGCCCTTAACTTGCGTATGGTCAAAGACTTGGAGCCGGGCGACTATGTGACACATATTGATCATGGAATTGGTCGGTTTTCGGGCTTACAGAAGATAGAAATCAATGGCAATTGGCAAGAAGCCGTGCGCCTAGTCTATAAAAATAATGACCTACTTTACGTAAGTATTCACTCGCTCCACAAAATCTCCAAATACGTCGGCAAAGAAGGTAAAGTCCCGACACTACACAAAATAGGCTCAGATTCTTGGCAAAAATTAAAGAATCGTACCAAGCGCCGTATCAAGGACATTGCCAAAGAATTAATCGCCCTATACGCCAAGCGAAAAAGCACCAAAGGGTTTGCGGCCGAGCCAGATGGCTATCTCCAAAATGAACTGGAAGCTTCCTTCTTTTTTGAAGATACCCCCGACCAAGTCAAGGTCACTGCCGAAGTCAAAAAAGACATGGAAAGTGACCAACCGATGGATCGCTTGATTTGTGGAGATGTAGGATTTGGAAAAACGGAAATAGCCATTCGAGCGGCTTTCAAAGCTATTTTGAGTGGTAAGCAAGTGGCGATATTGGTACCGACGACTATTTTGGCCTTGCAGCATCATAAAACCTTTTCCGAAAGGCTCAAACCCTTCGGGACAGAAGTGGATTATGTCAACCGCTTCAAAACCGCTAAGCAAAAAAGAGAAATCTTTGAGCGACTCGAAAAAGGAGAATTAGATCTAGTTATTGGCACACATGCCATCTTGTCTAAAAAGGTAAAATTCAAAGACTTAGGACTATTGGTTATTGACGAAGAGCAGAAATTTGGCGTTGCCGCAAAAGAAAAATTACGTAGCCTAAAAGTAAATGTCGATACCCTGACCATGACGGCTACGCCCATTCCTAGAACTTTGCAATTTTCTTTAATGGCAGCTAGAGACTTATCCGTCATCAATACCGCTCCGCCCAATCGACAAGCGATTCATACGGAAGTGCGCACTTTTAATCATGAACTGATTCAGGATGCCATCTTATACGAAGTAAATCGGGGCGGTCAAGTTTTCTTTGTGCACAATCGAGTAAAAACCTTGCCTGATATCACAGCGATGGTGCGCAAGATGTGTCCAGAAGTCAAAGTGACCATGGCACATGGGCAGATGGATAGCAAACAACTAGAAGAAGAATTAATGAGATTTGTACGCGGCGAAGTGGATGTACTGGTTTCTACTAATATCATCGAAACAGGGCTTGATATTCCGAATGCCAACACGATGATTATTAATAATGCCAATAATTTTGGGTTGAGTGATTTGCATCAATTGCGGGGTCGAATTGGACGATCCAACACCAAGGCTTATTGCTATCTCATCGCACCGCCCATGTCCACGCTGACACAAGATGCACGAAAGCGCCTTCGGACCATTGAAGAATACAGCGACTTGGGTAGCGGTATGAATATCGCCATGAGAGACATGGATATTCGTGGAGCTGGTAATATTTTGGGAGGGGAGCAAAGTGGATTTATCGCAGACATTGGATATGACACTTACCAAAAAATATTGGATGAAGCCATCGAAGAATTAAAGCAAACCGACTTTAAAGATTTATTTGACCAAGAAGACAAACCCAAAGACGGAACTAATTTTATCCGTGATGTCCAACTAGAAACCGATCAAGAATTATTAATTCCAACAAAATATATTGTCAGTACCCAAGAGCGACTACACCTTTACAGCCGCTTCAATGACTTAAAAGATGAAGCGGGGATTGAAGCTTTCGCAAAAGAGCTACAAGATCGTTTTGGACGACTACCGAAACAAGTACACGAATTATTTAACGGACTGAGAGTCAAGTGGTTAGCAAGACCTTTGGGTTTTGAAAGGGTCATTTTGAAAAACCAAAAACTCCGTTGCTACTTTGTGATGGATCCACAATCTCCATTTTATGATACTGCTGTATTCGGAAAAGTATTGGCTTTGCTCTCATCGGGAGAAAACCCCCACAAACTCAATATCAAGAAATCGAGAGACTACTTAATCCTTGCAGTAGATCATGTCGATAAGCTCAAAAAAGCTTTGGTGGTCTTGGAGTGGCTGAGTGGAAAAGTGATGGGATAATGTTGAGTCCACTCCGAAAATTCAATCTGCTGTTGTTTTGTTCAATTGTGCAAGCGTGCAACTGTTCAATCGATTGTTTCAAAGAAATCAACAAAAAATAAAGGTGGAAGTTCTTCCTTTTTAGCCAGGGACGTATATCGTTTTGGTGAACGGTCGTTGGTGCGAAAATTTGTGGTCAGTGGGGCCAGGTAATACTTATTGCGTCTAATTTTCCGTATCTTTGACAAAAATAATGGTTCGGTCATTATTTGGGCAAAAAAGCAGCAACTACCCCCATAAACACGGACTTTTTTCTATTTATTGCCAATTATGTTTTTGGCTGAGTTGCGTAAAATAGAAGTTAATGCCTGAAGTGAAGTTTGAAAAAATGTAACTATTTAGGTGCTCCTATTTTTAGGCAGAAAAGGCATTTTTGTGTATGTTGAAGCTATTTTTTTTGATGCGTAGCTAGGCTACGTGATGAAAAAATAGCAAAACAGGCGTAAAAAGGGCATTTTATGGCAAAAATATGCCCTACCTAAATAGTTGCCAAAGTAATAAAAAGAGAATTAAGAAGCGCTCACCGCTCCCGTTCATCCGCTTTATAAGCTCCCCG
>CAMZKG010000260.1 GCA_947311105.1 uncultured Saprospiraceae bacterium | reverse complement strand
CGCTTGTCCTTCGGACTTCGCTGGTTGAGTCACTCGCTTCGCTCGTTGGTTGAGACGCTTGTCCTTCGGACTTCGCTGGTTGAGTCGTTCGCTGACGGACGGTCGTCGTCTGGACAAGCCCAAAACTACAAGAATTAGGGTAGAAAAAAAGAAATACAGGGCTTTTGTTAGGCAATAATACGAGCAAAATATAAGTTATTAGCCCCATGTCTTAAAGTTTTTATAAATTCGCATCTTATAAGGAATAAATCTCATACTTTTGCACTAGGAAATCACGGGTTTATTCCTTATCCATCATCATAGGTACTACGAATCCCCTTGTCGTAGCCAGAGATAAAAACTTATAATACCATGCTCACAAAATCAATGTTTACGGCTTTTTTAGCCTTTTTCTTTGCTATTTCGCTTTTTGCGCAAGAGACTACCGTCTTTAATGAAGCCAATCTCTCCTACAAACGGGGTATGGATTTCTACGAAAAAGGGCTTTATGGTCAGGCTCAGACAGAATTCAAATATGCTTTTAAGCAACTAGAGCCCGTCAATGAGCCTAATTGGAATGCGCTAAAAAAAGAAGCAGAGTTGTATTATGCCAAATGTGCTGTCAACCTAAAACAACCCGAAGCAGAAAAATTGATTTCCTCTTTTTTGGCGGACAATTCACCTAGTCCAGCCGCTGCAAAAGCCGCTTTTGAAATCGCCAACTATTATTACAATAGCAGCAAGTACAAGGAAGCATATAATTACTTTACCTTGCTCAACCCTTCTGACTTGAGTCGTTCCCAGATGGCTGAAGCCAATTTTAAGATGGGATATTGCAGTTTTGTCCAAAAGAAATTTACCCGTGCAGATAAGTTTTTTGCGCAAGCGAAAGCCAATCAGGAAAGCAAATATTATTTCCCTGCCAATTATTATCATGGGATGATTGCCTTTTTTAATGGTAAATTTGATAATGCTGTTAGCGCCTTCAAGGTCGTTGACCGCTCACGTAAATATAAGCCTTATATCCCTTTTTATCTGGCTCAAATCTATTTTAGCCAAGGCAAATATGACGAAGTGATAGAATATGGCTCCAAAAGAGTCAAAGGCACGGGCGTTAGAAAAAAAGGAGACATCAATCTCCTAATCGGTAAATCCTACTACGCTAAGGGTGAGTTTGACAAAGCCCTACCCTACTTAGAAACTGCCGCCAGAAAATTAAATAAAATGACGCCTGAAGATTTTTATCAGTTGGCGTTTACTCAGTACCGCGCAGGCAATTGCGAAAAATCCATCAAAAACTTCTCACAGTTAACCAAACAAAAATCCAAAATTGGTCAATTAGCGATGTACTACATGGCAGATTGCAACATTAAGCTCGGCAAAAAATCCGATGCTAGAAATGCACTAAAAAAGGCTTCTGAGCTGGATTTTGACCAAAAACTGCGGATTGATGCGCTGTATAATTATGGTAAGCTGTCCTACGAATTGGGCTACGATATGGATGCGCTAAGCACTTTTCAAAAATTATCTGGCAATAGCAAGTACGGTGCAGAGTCCCAAAAATTCATGAGTGCTATTTTCTTAAATACCAGAGATTATGCACGTGCCTTGAATATTTTGGAGAATCTACCCGATGAAGCCAACACCCCCAAGATGAAGGAAACTTACCAAAAAGTAGCCTTGTATCGGGGTATCCAATTGTATAATAATGGGGATTTGGATGGTGCTCTTCGCTATTTTGAGAAGTCCCGCTCCAAAGCGAATGACTCTTATTCTACGGCTCTTGCTTACTACTGGGAAGGGGAAATACTCCACCAAAACGGAAAATATAAGCGCTCCAAAGAAAAAGTTAGTCAGTTTTTAGCGAAAGCGAAAAATCTTAGAAATCTACCCGAAGAGTCTTCCTACTACGCCGGAAACTATCTCCAAGGTTATAACTATTTGAAACTCAAAGACTATAATCGCGCTTTGAAATATTTTCAGGCAACCAGCGCCGAGATTCGTCGTCAATCTAGCCTGATTGATAGCAAGTTTGTGAAAACAAAAATGTTAGGGGATGCCATTGTGCGTGAAGGAGATTGCTATTTCAAAAAGAATCAATACAGCAAATCCATCAAATTATATGACGAAGCAGTGCGCAAGCGCTACCCTGATTTTGTCTATGCGCTCTACCAAAAGGCCATCGTTCAAGGCTTGCGCGGAAAAACCGTAGATAAAATCATTTCTCTAGAAAATCTTGCGAAAAACTATCCTAAATCGCCTTATGCGGATGACGCCCTATTCCAAACGGGGGTAACGTACATGGAAATTGATAAAAATGTACAGGCAAAAAAACCTTTGAAAAAATTAGTGAAGGATTACAAAGGCAAGTCCCCTTTGTACAACCAAGCATTGCTTAGACTGGGGCTGATCGCTTACAATAGTGACCAATATGACGTAGCAGCAAACTATTACAAGCGAGTATTCGCCAATAATCCTGAAGCGGATGAATCCAAAAGCGCCTTGGCGGCCTTGAAAGAAATCTATGTCACAGAATTGGGGCAACCCGAAAAATACTCTGCCTTCTTAGAGACTATTCCTGGCTATAAAGTAACCGACTCTGAAAAGGATCAACTCGCCTTCTCTTCCGCTGAAAGCCAATACGAAAATGGTAATTATGCAAAAGCAACTAAAGCTTTTACCAAATATCTAGACAGATATCCCAATGGGCAAAGCTCACTAAAAGCACACTATTTTAGGGGCGAATCTTACGGCCAACTCAAAAAATACAACAATGCGTTGAAGGACTTTGAAGCGGTCATCAAAAAAGGTAATAGTAAGTATTATCTAAAAGCAGTCGAAAAAGCAGCTTCTATCGCCTACAATATCAATCAAGATTTTCCAAAAGCTTTTGGACTTTACAAAAAATGGGAAACAGCAGCCATTACGCCTGAGAAAAAATTGGATGCACAGCAAGGCGCCTTACAATGTGCCTATCGTATCCATGACGAAAATGCCGTCAAATCTATGGCCATCAAAATTGCAAACAATCCTAATGCCACGGATGATCAAAAGGCTATTGCTTTTTTCTACCAAGGCAAACTGGCATTTGATAACAAAAATTATGACGTAGCCACCAAAGCGCTTAACAAAGTGACGCGCCTGAGTAATACGGAAGAGACCGCCGAAGCTCGTTATTTGATTGCCTATATTTATTATGTGCGCCGTGAGTTGGATATCGCTTCCGCAATCTGTGAAAAGGCTACCACCGAGAGCCAAGGATATGATTATTGGATTGCTAAAAGCTTGATTTTGTATGCAGACATCCTTACAGAACAGGGGAATTATACAAATGCACGTGCGGCTCTAGAAACTGTCATCGAAAACTTTCAAGATGATGACACTATCTTAAAAGAAGCCAAAACGAAGCTTAAATTGGTTAAGGCCAAAGAATCTAGTGCAGATAGATTATTGAAAAGTGGTGGGGATGATGGCACTTTAGATTTGGATGCAGCCCCTAATTAATCCTTTTTTTCTTCCTTTCACCTTCTTATTCAGAATAAACTAATGACCATGCAATATAAAATCTTTGTTCCCTTAATTTTTGCTTTTTTTGTCCTTCCCTTTGCAGGAAATGCGCAAAAAGACTTACCTGCCGAACAAGTAGAAGTCTTAAAGCAATTTGAAGCCACTTTGTTGGATACCAAAAAGCAAACTACAGCGGGCACTCTTCCCCAAGAAGATCGCAGTACCAACAAATTAACTTATACGTTACCTACAAAGAATCTTGAGATTCAGCAGCCCGCTCCGAAGATTCGCCCTTTGGGAATGAAAAAAGATAAGCTACCGGCGCCTTACAAAGCTTATGTCAAAGCAGGATATGGCATCCCCGCATCTCCGTATGCTGAATTTGGCTACCACCTAGCTGGAGAGCCATTTCGCATGAATATCCACGCCAAACACCATTCGGCTAATTTTAAAAACCTAGAGAATCAAAAGTTTGCCAAAAGCTTTGCAGAAATTGATACGAAGTATAGCACGGAGTCTAATATTGGTTTTTCTACTGCACTAAGCTATGACCGTCACAAGGTACATTTTTATGGCTATGACCATGCGGATACTAGTTTTACGGAAGACCTTGTGAAGCAAGTATTTTCTAATTTTGGTGTCAAGCTAGGTATTGCCAATGAAGACCGACTATCTGGAGATATTGACTATCGTGTTACTGGTGAGCTATATCTTTTTAAGGACAATTATGCCAGCAAAGAGCAAGGTTTTGACTTGGGCTTAGGTGGCACCAAGTGGATAGGCGGCAAACATCCTATAAAGCTAGATGTACACACCGACTTCACCAAGTTTAGGGATACGGTTACCCAAAACCTAAATAACATCTACTTCATACCTTCATTCACTTATCATGGAGATGCCTTTGCCTTAAAAGTAGGCGCCAATATTGTATCATTCAATGATGAGTTTACGGTATTCCCTGATTTAGAATTAAGTGTCAATGTCATCGGAAGTAGCTTGACGGCTTTTGCGGGTTGGACAGGCAATCTCCAAAAGAATACCTTTAAGTCTTTGACCACTTACAACCCATTTTTGACTTCTAGTCCAACCTTGCGGAATACCAGCTATACCAAGTATTTTGGCGGTATTCGCGGAAGCTTCCGTGGAGCAGAATACTCCGCTCAACTCGGCTACAAAAATGCAAAAGACTTGGCATTATTCTTAAATGACACCATCACGGACAACAAACGTTTTGCGGTACTATATGACACGGTGAATATTTTTTATATTGAAGGTTCTACCAAGTTCAGCTTGTTCAAGGGGTTTGATTTGATCGGGACTTTAAGCCAGTCAGTCTATAGCCCAAAGAACGAAAAGAAGGCTTGGCATCTGCCTGCTTTAGAATCTAACATCACAGGTATTTATCGCCTTCCTGAGCAAAAAATAAAGGTTAAAGGTGAGTTGTATATCGCCAATGGGGCGCCTTACAAAAAACTAGATGACCGCTCCATTGATAATCTTGGCGCCCTACTCGACCTAAGTTTTGGCGCAGAATATGGCATCACCGACCAAATCGGCATCTACCTAGATATCAACAATATGCTCAATAACAAACGACAACGCTGGAATGGATACAAGGTCTATGGACTAAATGTTCTTGGTGGTGTTTTTGCGAAGTTTTAATTTTTTGTAATTATTTAGGTTTCTACAAACTTTTCAGACAGAAAATAGGCACCTTAACAATTACATTTTTACCAACTTTTGGATAGTTAAAAACGAAAAATGGGATTTTTTAGTAAATTATTTGGTGGTGGTCATTCTGAATTGGACAAGGTTTTAAAGGAAGGCTGTGTCATCATCGACGTACGAACCAAACAAGAGTTCAAAGACGGGCATATCCACGGCTCCATCAATATTCCGTTGAGCCGTATCCCCAAGGAACTCAAAAAAATAAAGGCTAAGAAAAAGCCGATAGTCCTATGTTGTCGTTCGGGTGGACGGGCTGGCTCTGCCCTACCAATCTTACAACAAGCTGGTATCCAAGCCTATAATGGGGGTGGATGGGTTAGCTTGCGCAAAAAAGTGGCGAAATGACAGGAGGGACGGTTTAGCGGTTTAACGGTTTAACGGGTGTAGCGGTTTAGCGGGTTTAGCGGGTTTAGCGGTTTAACGGTTTAGCGGGTTTAGCGGGTTTAGCGGTGTAGCGGTTTAGCGGTTTAGCGGTTTAGCGGTGTAGCGGTTTAGCGGTTTAGCGGGTTTAACGGGTTTAGCGGTTTAACGGTTTAGCGGGTTTAACGGTTTAGCGGGTTTAATAGGTTTAGCGGTTTAGCGGGTTTAATAGGTCAAAGGTAAAGGGAAAAAGGTCAAAGGCTTACAAAAATGGAACCCCTTCTCCATCTGAAAACTTTGCCATGAGCCACAACTCCTAGACTTACCGCCGCATGGCTTCAACGGGATCCAATCTAGCCGCCCCGATAGCAGGAATCAAACCAGCAAGAATACCAACTATCGCAGATATCCCTATCCCCCAAAGAATATTATTTAGGGATAAATGAATATCGTAGGTAAATGCCTTGGAGATAAAAATAACCACAATTCGAACGAAAAACAGCCCTAACAACCCACCCAATACACTCAAGACAACAGATTCTACCAAAAATTCTAATAAAATAAACCAACGCTTTGCTCCTAATGCTTTTTTTACGCCAATGATACTGGTTCTTTCTTTGACGGACACAAACATAATATTCGCCACAGAGACCATACCAACCAAAATCGCAAACCCACCAATAATAAACCCTGCAACATTCATCGCCCCAAAAATACCCGACAGCATATTAGTCAATAATGTCATTGTGTTTAAGGAAAAATTATTCTCTTCTTTGGGGCGCAAATGACGGATAGGTCTCAAAACTGCTGTAATTTCATCTTTCAAATCATCCAAAGAAATTCCATCTTTTGTTTTGGCCATCAAGCTCCCCCCACCAAAAAAGAACTTAGTGTTAAGATTGGCGACACGTGACGCCAAGGGCATAGACAAAAGAATAGCATCGTCATAATTCATGATACTGACTATTTCATTCCCTTTTTTCTTAATGACACCTATTACACGAAGTTTTGCACCTTTGTACTTAAACTCTCGCCCGACAGGATCCAGTGCGCCAAAAAGCGTCTTCGCTATATCTGCTCCTATTATCGCCATATTTGATCCTGAGTGGTATTCCGCATACGAATAAAAACGCCCCTGCTGATATTCTAAGCTAAATAACTCCGAATATTTTTCTGTGACCGCAACCATCGTGACATCTTTCATGGCATTATCCCGATACTTCAAGGTCTTATTGCCTAGATAGATACTATAAGCCACCACATCAGCCCCTTGCAGCCTATCTTTCAAATACTTATAATCTCGAAAAGATGGATTGGGCCGACGCGAATATTTCCAAAACTTAGACCTGTCCATTGACGCCCAAGGCATCTTACTCACATAGACCACGTCATTTCCTAATGTTTCTAGGCTTCCTTTGACGTTCTCTTCCAAAGAGTCAACAGACGCAAATACCGCTATAATACAAAATATACCCACCGAAATACCCAATAACGACAGAAATGTCCGCAATTTGTTGCTCATCAGCTCGTATATTGCTTGCTGTACCGCTTCCCATGTGATTTTTATTAGTTTCATTTTTTTTGTTTTGGGCTATGGGCTCCTTCGTCGCTTTTGGTCTTTGGGGCGCTCCTTCGTCGCTTTGGTCTTTAGGGCGCTCCTTCGTCGCTTTGGTCTTTGGGGCGCTTCGCTTTTGGTGCCTCCATCTTCCACATACTGTGCAACAACTGCTTCTCCTAACTGTGCTGAGATTTCTAAGACTCTGTCGTATGATATGTTGAGCCCATTCTCAT
>CAMZKG010000259.1 GCA_947311105.1 uncultured Saprospiraceae bacterium | reverse complement strand
TTTGAAGACTTTTGGCAGGGATTTCTTTTTATTCAAATACCTTCAAATTTTGCCTTAATCAAGGAAGACGTCGGAGGCGTGGCAGGCTACGTCGGAGTATTGTTTTTTTACCGAACCATTGTTTTATATGATTTCTTGCTTTGTGAAAAAAAAGGTTTACCAAACGCTTGTTTTAATATGATTTCTTGTTTTATGGGAAAAAAGGTTTACCAAACGCTTGTTTTATACCTGACTACTTGCATTTTGGGCTACGGAGCATTAGCTTTTTAACGTTTAGCAAACCTTTAGCAAACCTTTTTAGCTTTTAGTAAACCCTTCTTGATCCGAATTTACCCCGAATCCCTTGTGACAAGTCGTCTAGTCGAAGAGCAAGTCTATCTGCGGTATTGGACAAATCAAGTGTCTCCCCCTGCTGATTCAATTCATCGCGAGAGTTAGCATAAGGCATCGCTACCCATAGAACCAAATACAACGGCACACTAGCCAATCCAGCCATCATCAAAGCGACGAAACCTATTCTTATCCAAATGGGGTCATGAACACCTAAATAAGCAGCCAGTCCAGAAGCTACGCCACCGATGATTTTATTACTGCGATCTCTGTATAATCTGCGCTTTGCCGAATTTCTTGAGCGTTTTTCGTAAGTGCGCTCATCACTATATAGAGCAGAAATCGGAATTTCAGGTGAGCCTAAAGTATCAATAGCCGTCCTGACGTCGTCCATATTCACAATCGTATTAGACTCTTTTTGCTCGACAAATAATTTTGCCATTTTGCTTTCGTACTCAGCTAGTACTCGTTGCGCTACTTGTGCATTTTTAATGGGCTTTTCGATGGAGTCCAAATAACTGCACAGGTAATTGTATGAATCTACATGGATAGAAATGGTTTGTCCTCCTAAATTAATATTCAATACTTGTTTCATTTTTACTTTTTTTTGTTGAATGAAAATTGTTTAAAGAATGACAGCTTGTCGTTTCTCTTGGTACAAAGATAATGCTATTTCATGGTACTATGCAACACAAGGTAGCTTACATAGCCTATTACTTTGCTGTACCTAGGAGATTGTCAGACGAACACTAGAAATTAATCGACGGAAAAAATAAAGAAAAAACGACATTGCGGGAAAAAAGGGTGTTTTCGGACTATCATCACTATTTTTTGGGGTAAGCTAGGGCTTTTCGCTATGACTTTATGGACGCTTGCTCCAAAAAAGGGACAAAATATCGGTTTGGAATGATAGAATATTTGTGTTGACACAGGATAGCCTTGCGGCAAAATCAGCTATTTTAGTCAGCATAGACTCGGTTAATCCGAAATTATTAGACCACCACAATACCATATTTAATAAGTAAGCCCTTCAGCCCATCTGCGGAAAACTTAGCCTTTTTGATATTATTAGATGCGGGATCTAAGGAATAGTTATACGCAGTCGTAAAATCGGCTTTCGCCAAATTAGTCGTTTCAAAAACAGTGCGGAGCAAATCACAATCATCAAACTCCGCTTCTCTCAAATCCGTATTAGAGAAATCAACTTCACGCATTTTACAATCTTTAAAAACCGTTAGCCGCATTGGCAAGGACACAAAAGAAGCATATTCTAACAGGCAATGATCAAATTTTAGCGCAAGCAAAAGCTTATTACAATCATGAAAATCCGTGCCAACCATTTTGCAGGCTTCAAAATGAACATCCTTCAAGCTGGTGCCGCCTAACTTTGCATTGCTCCAATCGCATGCGACAAAGCGGCAGGAAATGAAATCTACACCGCTTAAGTCCGTATCATTAAACTGACAATTATTAAAAATACAATTATCGTATTTCCCTTTCGGAAAACCAGATGTAGTATAGTCTTTACCCGTATAGGTTTGGTCTTCTGTCATTTTATTCTTATTATTAATACCCATCTACTCCACTTTCTGGACAGTTGACAAGAAGGAAAAGTCTTTCATAAATGGTCTTTTACAAAAATGATTGCTGCGATAGATTTGCCCCAATAAAAATGTAAACTAAACCTTTATTCTACCGCACCAAGGTCACATCACCTTTCACCAACTCCGTAGTACCATCGGTATATTCGATTTCGATAAAATAAATATAAACGCCTGTTTCTAACTTGCGATTTTTGTACCGCCCGTCCCAGCCACTCAAATTGCTCCCCGGCAAGAAATTAGCTTGCGCAAAAACAAGCTCACCCCATCGGTCAAAAATATTAAATTGCTTAATATTGGCTACGGCATTATCCCCATAAATAACCAAGAAATCATTAAAACCGTCACCGTTGGGAGAAAAAACGGTTGGAATATAAATACTTCTATGTCCATCAAATTTCAAATTAATCTCCCGATAGGTAGCGCATCCGCCATCATTAATGGTCAACCCATAACTACCTGATTCTGAAGCCAATATAGTCAAACTTGTATCTCCAGTTGACCAAAGATAACTACCATGCAAAGGCACTGGGTCTGGACGTAAAACCACATTTGTATTTTCATAAACGGTGGTATCTTCTCCAAGTGTAAAACTAGGCGCTTGCCTTAAATCAACCTGCACCGTTTTTTCAATTGGACAACCTTCGCCATTGTCTGCAATCACTATAAAACTTTTCCCGAAAGGAGAAAAAGCATCATAAGAGTAGTGGTCGCTAATGGATCCATCAGGCCATTTGAAGGTACAGTTCCGACAATCATCGGTTGTCAAATCAATATCCAAAGGCTCCGAATCACACCCTGAAAAAGTATAGTCTGGTTGATAATCCCAGCCGCACTCTAGCTTAAAAAACCAATAATCATTAAAGCCAAAATTATTGGTCGTCTTTTCTCCACCAGCCCCAGACGCAGAGTCACCACCGACCAAATAACCGCCATCCGAAGTATGCAATAGAACCGTTAAGGCATCTTTTCCTGTCCACCCATAGACTTCTTGCCAAATTTCATTTCCATTTTGATCCAAAAAAATGAGCCAATAATCATATTCTCCCAGAGAAGGTTTGGTTTTGGTGCCATCGGCAGGCGAATCTGACAATCCCCCAATCATAATATTACCCGCATTGTTGCCCGCTATTCCGGTGATAACTTCCAAGCCACTGCCCCCATAAGTTTTTTCCCAAATCATATTTCCAGAAGGATCCAACCGAACTAACCAAAAATCAATTAATCCATTAAAATCAGAAGCCTTGTTGCCGCTCGCAGTCGAGCGCGTGCCCCCAGCGACCAAGACATCCCCGTTGCTGGCTGCCATAACGCCTTGGACTTGGTCTTCTTCCGATCCACCATAAGTTTGCTCCCAGATGATATTTCCGTTTTGATCCAACTTTAACACCCAAAAATCCATCCCCCCAAAATTGCCCGCTGCTTTCATACCGCCAGCCCCCGAGTCCGAAGAGCCACCTATCAAAAGGCTGCCATCGCTAGCGATAGACAAAGCACCATAATACAATCGTTCATCCCCGCTTCCGCCAAAAGATTTATCCCATATTTTATTGCCATTGGCATCTAATTTTATCAACCAATAATCATTACTGCCATAATTTGCTGCGGTCTTATTGCCCGACACTGGAGAGTCCGAAAAACCCAAAACGTAAATATCCCCCGAAGGATGTACCGCCACCGAATAAGGTATATCATCTTCGCTTCCGCCAAAAGATTTCTCCCATTGCATATCGCCTTTATCATTGAGTTTTATAATCCAAAAGTCATTTTTTCCATAATTTGCAGTGGTCTTATCAAAACTAATCCCCGACTGGCTGCGCCCTACACATATCATCCCATTATCCGCAGTAACATCAATCGAAGTCATGCGATCTACTTCGTCTCCACCAAATAAATGCGTCCATTGCGGCACTCCAATATCATTAGTTCGGATGACGAAAAAATCTCCATTTCCCCTTGGGTTATCGTGAATGTCTCCCCCTACATCCGAATAAGTAGTCCCCCCCATGACATAGCCGCCATCAAAAAACTCTTTAGCATCCACTAATTCATCGAACTTATTTCCAAAAATACCGGCATCCCACGCAATAGGAAACTGGGCATGAAGCGAAATCATACAAAAAAGAAAGAAAATAAATAATACGAACCGCCTATTGATAGCCATAATTGTTGTTTATAGGCACAAGTTAAGGGTTTTTCATATATTTCTGGGAAAAAGCCCTAATCTACACACCAAAATACCCCAAAAGTAGTAACTTAAGTTTCGGCATTTAGTTTAGCGACATAGAGACTGGTTGACTTCATGCATGCTTGATTTTCGGGGCAGGACAAAAAGTAAAGCATTAAAAGCTCAAGGGGTTATAACAAATTGGCTATTTCTGTAAAAAATATATCTAATCCAAAATGGCAAGCAATAGTTAAAAAGAAGAGAACAGAATAGGTAGTGGTCCATCTTGCCCTAAAACCTAACTTCTAGCTAAAAGTTGGGACATCTAAATCACTACGAAAAAAGGCGCCAACATAGCCGTCCACCAAAGGTCAATTTCGATAAGGATTAGGAGACTCCATTTCCAGCCAAAAACTATCCTAAGGAATTATTTTTTTGCAAACAAGTTATCATTACACTAAGCATTTCTAAAAATAAAAAGCAACTACATTATTTTTATTACCTTTATGACTACAAAATAAAATTATGGAGCCATTAATTACTAACGATGCAGTTGTGTTAGGCATTCTGTTCATCGCCCTTGCACTGATTTTTCACACTTCGGGACTTAAGTCCAAAGGCTGGCAGCATTTTTATAGATATGTACCTGCCTTGCTACTCTGTTATTTTATACCGGCTATGCTACATTGGCCCTTTGAGTTAATTGCTCCGCATTGGTACAAGTCCGGTCCCCTTTTAGATTTTGCGAAAGCAAATAACCTAAACATCCCAATTGATGAAAGCTTTGAAGTCATCACCCGCTACCTAAACGACCAAGGCATCAGCAAAGATATGTACACTAAATTTCAGGGGCATTCTAAGCTTTATTTTATGGCTTCCAGGTATTTATTGCCGGCGAGTTTAATTCTTTTGACGTTAAGCATTGATTTAAAGGGAGTTATGGGCTTGGGTTACAAGGCACTAGTCATGTTTTTTGCGGCCACAATCGGCGTTGTCATAGGTGGCCCCATAGCCATTTTGATTGTCTCCAACCTATTCCCTGGCATCATCCCTAATATCTCACCAGAAGATTTATGGCGCGGCATGTCCACCGTTGCGGGTAGCTGGATCGGTGGTGGCGCCAACCAAGCAGCCATGAAAGAAATATTTAAAGTAGGCGACAATTTATTTGCGACCATGATTATTGTCGATGTGATTGTCTCCAATATTTGGATGGGCTTTTTGCTCTATGGTGCCAATATTTCTGACAAGATTGATGCAGCCCTAAAAGCAGACAATACCGCTATCACCGACCTAAAGCATCGCATAGAAAATTATAGTGCAAAAATCGCAAAAATCCCTTCCACAACGGAAGTGTTTGTCATGCTTGCAGTTGCCTTTGGCGGTGTTGCTATAGCTCATTTTGGCGCTGATTGGATTGCCCCAATTATGACTGACCACCAAGAGACTTTGGCAAAATATGGACTCAACTCCCTGACATCAGGTTTCTTTTGGCTAATTGTCATCGTGACTACGCTAGGGTTGATTGCTTCTTTCACGAAAGCCCGCCAACTAGAAGGAGTGGGCGCTTCAAGATGGGGCAGTATTTTTATTTATGTCCTGGTTGCCACCATCGGCATGAAAATTAACATCTCCGAAATTGCAGATAATTTAGGTCTTTTTGCCATTGGCATTATATGGATGATTGTCCACGTGACCATTTTGCTGTCAGTAGCCAAACTCATCAAAGCACCTTTTTTCTTTGTAGCAGTCGGCAGCCAAGCCAATATTGGCGGAGCAGCTTCCGCACCTATTGTGGCTTCTGCTTTTAGCCCTTCTCTCGCTCCCGTGGGCGCTTTAATGGCTGTACTTGGCTATGCGATGGGTACTTTTGGGGCTTTGCTTTGCGCCTATTTGATGCAGATGGCTAGTTAGGATTGGTAAAAACGGTGTAAAAACGGTGTAAACAGTGTAAACGGTGTATCGGTGTAAACGGGTGTAACGGTGTAAACGGATGTAGCGGTCTAGCGGGAGGGAATGGAGTAACGATACTGCATG
>CAMZKG010000258.1 GCA_947311105.1 uncultured Saprospiraceae bacterium | reverse complement strand
TTTTTGGGATTCGGTAAGAATGTAATTTTGCGTAAGCGAAGAGAAATTAAGCGATCTGGATACTTCAAGTAAGTAATACTCGGCATTGGGGACATCGTTCCAGTCAAGGGTGACACCGATAGTGCCGCCAGAATTTTCATTATTACCAGGCCACACCAAGGTTGCTGGCTCTGTTACTTGAGTCGTATTAGGTACATAAGAAGACTTGATGTAGTTTCTGCTAGCTTTGGCATAATCGCCATACATCATATCGACTTGGTCTGCTGTAAAGATGTACGGATAACAACCGTTAAAATAGCACATCTGATTATTTTCCATAGGATCTACGATTTCTCCTTTTGGGTCTTTGGCTCCACCAGTATAGGTGCAATTATTCCACATTATCCCAAAGTTATAGTCTGGTGGGGTGTCACAAAGCTTATCTGCTGCCGTAGAGCAATTGCTACCGTCTTGGTTTTCGGTGATCCCTGTATTAGGTGCATTATAGGGGGCTATAGGCCAGCCAGTAGAAGTTGGTAGGAAAGGCGCGCCTTCGTATCCATAAAAAGTATGAGCTAAGCTAAAGAAGTGCCCCAATTCATGAGAAAGTGTGTTGGTGCCTCCTTGTGGTTCTTGTTTTATCATGACGACCCAGTCATACTGAGAAGCATAATATCCAAGAACAGTACCAATGCCACCTTGACCTGAACCAATATTATTGACTATAAAAATATTGATAGCATTGTTATTGGCGCCTTTAAGTGCTTGCATTTGGTTGGTGGCTATCTGACTTGTGCGTGGACTGTCATAAACAAGAGAATTATCGTAATAACTAAATCCATCTTTTATGTAAAACTGAAAGTCGGTATTGCTATAATCTGCATTCAGCACACATAATTGTCTTAACATGTCGTACTCCTTGACTCTTCCAGTACCATCTGTTTTGGCAATCAGATGAAACTTAATGGGGATGTATTTGGTGTCTTCGATTTGGATGATGTCTAGTTTTTCAAACATGGCCTTACTAGCCATTAATTTTTCCATAGCGGCATCCGAAGGCATGTTTCCACAAAACCCCCTAGGGATGGCTTGAGAAAATGCTTGCGCACCAATAAACAGGATACTCAGTATCGTAAAAAATCGCTTCATCGTCATCTTTTTTTATTTTTTAAAATTCGGTAAGGAACACAAATATCCAAAAATTTATGGAAAAACATAGAATAATTGCCCTTATTCACCAAATAACGTTTAAAAAGGTCACTTCGTTGACAGAAATTAGGTCTTATTTAAGGATTTTTATTCTATTCTGTCCAGGTGATAGATTTTTGACTGGGTCTTAAATCCCACGATGCCCTTTTCTTTATTGTAATAGACTTGGCGTCCTTCAAAATCATCTGTTTGATATACTTCCGTAAAAAGTTGCCCATTTAGCGTAAGCGTATCAATATAGGTCAAAGGATCCGTAATATTAAACTCATCATTGTCATAACTATCCGTAAAGCGAATATCCGTCACTAATTCGCCATGTCCAATAGAACCCGTCGCCATTAAATCCACCGTAAGTTTGTCATAAAACAACTCTTCTTCGGGGCGTAAAATAGACGTGTAGAGCCCGATATTAATCGAAAATTGAGTAGGATTCGAGAAAAAAGTAATGAATTTTGACTCTCCTTCAAAGTATTTGTAAGAAGACTGTCCATCAAATTTTACTTCGGTACAAGTCTTATAAACAGAGATTTTGTTGGTTTCTGTGCGGACTCCTTTTGGGGTGGTAAAGGCTAATTCTTCACCATTTTCATCCTTAAATATTAGTTTTGGACTACCTGAATAGGCAAAAAAGCGAAGACTTTTTTCGGTCAATGGTTTGTCTCCGATTTTTGTGTCAGGTGGGCACTCTTTGCGGCAAGATGCAGAAGACAAAAGAACTACTAGGCTGAAAAAAAACAATAGATTTTTCATGATGTATTCGGTTGGTTCTCTACAAAAATAAGGGATATTTGACTTTGGTGTTGGTTTTAGGTGATAATATTTTGTTAATTACCCCAAACATAAAAGACCGCAGATGCGGCCTTTTAATTGTTGCGAAAGTGACAATATTGACATTTATTCTAGCTGAAATTTTACAGGTAAGATATACTGAACATTAACATTTTTTCCTGCTTCTTGACCAGGTGTCCAAGTGATATCATCATTCATGCCTTCCAAAATACTTAACACTTCTTCATCACAACCACCGCCGATGCCACGAAGCACTTTGATGTCTTTCAGTTTGCCTTTGGTATTGACAATGAAGCTGGCGATTACTCTGCCTTGGAGCTTTTGTTCTCTGGCTTCGTCAGGATAATGTATTTTGTTGTAAATGTAATGTATCAATGCTTTTTCGGAGCACTTGTCTAGTTTTCCATTTCCTGCTCCGTCAGTGCAGCCTTGAAATTGGGGCATGGCATCGACCGATTTATATATTGCTTGGCCATCAGCACCCAACTGTTTTGATTTCCTGGACTTAGTAAAACCCTTAGTTTTCTTGAGTTCGTCAAGATTTGTCCTTAAACGTTCTTGCAATTCAGCTCTTTTTTCGGGTGTTAAATCCTTGTCTTTAAGGCTTTCCGTGGTTTTAAGTAATTCCTCTTTTAGGTGCTCTTTTTCTTCAGATTGTACGGTGTTTTCTATTTGTTGGCTGTCTTCTTGCGTTTTGCAACTAACAAAAAATAGTGCCACAAATACTGGTAAAATGAACAAGTATCTGAAAAGTTCAGATTTTTTTGATTGATTGGTCATCATCATTTTAATGCGTTTTTTTAATTGTGAATGAATAAAATTACTGGTGATGGCAACTTGCATTCCGGATTGCTTTTGCCTGAGCAATAATCGACTATATGTTTTTTTGTTGTGTTTTTTGGTGGTGGCTTGGTCTGCCTGAAATTCATGAATGTCTCGCAGTGCATATTTATAGACATAGACCAACGGATTCCACCAAAACACAATTTTTATCATTTCCGAAAGGAGTATATCCACGGAGTGTAGGTGATCGCTATGGGCTTGTTCGTGCAAGAGTATTTGCTCCCATTCTTGTTGGGTGTAAGTTTCCTTGCGGGAAATAAAAATAAAATTTAGGAAGGAAAAAGGGGCACTATCATCAGGTAATTCAATGAGCCAATATTTTCCTTTTTTTCGTTTTGGCATCTTAATAATAAGCCGTATCAGCTTACCTATATTAAATAAGAAAAGAAGCATTGTAATACTAGATCCAACATAGTAAATTGTTGATAACCAGCTTGTTATATTGCTGTTTGACGGTGAATAGTTGAGTACGTTTGGAGATTGCCCCGTAACAATAAGCTCAGGGATAGAGATAATAAGTCCAGTGTCCTGCGTTACCGTAAAAAAAGTCTGCACGGTAGGGATAATCACGCCTAGTACCAATGTGCTTACTAGAAATGTACGGTTGATTTTGAAGAAAGTCTGTTTGTAAAGTAGAAGGTAGTACAAGCTTATCCAAAGTGACCAATGGAGCGTGATTTCTATTAATGTAGGAATATTATTCATCGTCTTTTATTGAGTTAATTAAATCATTGATTTCTTTTTCGTCGATTTCTTTTTCTTTGATTAGAAAAGACACTAGGGCAGAAGGGGAACCTTTAAAGTAATCAGTTATGAGCGTCTTAATGGAGCGCTTGGTATAATCTTCTTTGGCGATAATAGGAAAATAGACATGCGTACGTCCATAGGCTTTGTGATCCACAAATCCTTTTTTTTCGAGTATGCGTACCACCGATGAAATAGTGCTGTGTGGAGGCTTCGGCGGTGGTAGTTTGCTGATGATTTCACTAACAATGATTGGATTCTCATCCCAAATCAATTGCATAATTTGCTCTTCGGTTGCTGTTAATTTTTTCATATAGTAGCGATTATTTCGTTTTATGGCGTAAAGATACGTTGTATGTCGTAAAAATGCAACTTTAGATGGTTTTTTTTTTTGAATATTGACAAATTTGGTCTATTTTATATGGATGAGTACGGAGAAATGAAAAATTATTTTGGATTGCTCCCATCAAGCATCTTTTTCTCAATACCCTTACCTTTGCACCGGATTTTTCGACGATTTCGGCTAAAAACCAATAGGTTACAACCTTTAAAGTAGAACTTTCGTAAAATCCCATGAATAAAACAGCCCCACTATCATCAAATTCATAAAAAATTAACACAACAATGAAAAGAGTTCTTATCACCGGCGCAGCTGGATTTTTGGGTTCGCACTTGAGCGACCGCTTCATGAAAGAAGGATATCACGTTATCGGAATGGATAATTTGATTACGGGTAGTATGGATAATATCGCTCACTTGATGCCCGAAAAGCATTTTGAGTTCTATTTTCATGACGTTAGTAAATATGTACATATTCCTGGAAAATTAGATTATATCTTGCACTTTGCATCTCCTGCGAGCCCTATCGAGTACCTAAAAATGCCGATTCAGACGCTTAAAGTAGGTTCTTTGGGTACGCACAATCTTTTGGGTTTGGCGAAAGCCAAAGGGGCACGTTTTATGATTGCTTCCACTTCTGAAGTCTATGGCGACCCGCTTGTACACCCACAAACAGAAGATTATTGGGGCAATGTCAATCCGATTGGTCCACGTGGGGTATATGATGAAGCCAAGCGTTTTCAAGAAGCGATCACGATGGCTTATCACACTTTTCATGGTGTAGAGACTCGGATTGTACGTATCTTTAATACTTATGGGCCACGTATGGCGGTCAATGATGGGCGGGTTTTGCCTGCTTTTTTCTCTCAGGCGATTCGTGGAGAAGGGTTGACTATTTTTGGTGATGGAGAACAGACCCGTTCTTTTTGCTACGTGGATGACTTAGTAGAAGGGATTTATCGCCTTTTGTTAAGTGATTATGGTATGCCCGTAAACATCGGTAACACTTCTGAAATTACCATGAATACTTTTGCCAACGAAATCCTTGAAATAGTAGGCAATCCAAAGGCGCATAAGATTAATTTGCCGCTTCCTGAAGATGACCCTAAGCGTAGAAGACCAGATATTACTTTGGCCAAGAAAGTGTTGGATTGGGAGCCGAAAGTCCCTAGAGCGGAAGGCTTGCGCAAAACTTACGAATATTTCAAACAAGTAGTAAAAGTAGATTAAGATGACTTTTCAGAAAAATATATTGATTACAGGGGGGGCTGGCTTTATTGGCTCCCACTTAATTAGATTGATGGTCAATAAATATCCTGAGTATCGGATTATTAATCTTGATGCTTTGACTTATGCAGGTAATTTGGAGAATTTGACGGACGTTGAAAACAAACCAAATTATACCTTTGAAAAAGTCGATATTACCAAAATGGACCAAGTTAAGGCGGTTTTTGAGAAATATGACGTCGATAGTGTCATTCATTTGGCTGCTGAATCTCATGTAGATCGCTCGATTACCAATCCCATGGAATTTGTGGAAACAAATGTCATAGGTACAGTCGTACTCTTGAATGTAGCCAAAAATTATTGGAAGGACTTTGCTGGAAAGCTTTTTTACCATGTTTCTACGGATGAAGTCTATGGTACATTGGGGGCTACTGGTTTGTTTAAGGAGACGACTTCTTATGACCCTAGGTCTCCTTATTCGGCGTCAAAGGCGAGTAGTGACCACTTTGTTAGGGCTTATTTTCATACCTATGATATGCCTATTGTGATTTCTAATTGCTCCAATAATTATGGGCCGTATCAGTTTCCTGAAAAATTATTGCCGCTTTTTATCAATAATATCAAGCACAATAAGGCGCTACCCGTTTATGGGGACGGCAAATATACCAGAGATTGGCTTTGGGTGGAAGACCATGCAAGTGCCATTGATGTGATATTTCACAAAGGCGTTTCGGGAGAAACTTATAATATCGGTGGCAACAACGAATGGACTAATATTGACTTGATTTATCTACTTTGTGAGATAATGGACGATGAATTAGGACGCCCGAAGGGGACTTCTAAGGAGTTGATTACTTTCGTAAAAGATAGACCGGGACACGATAAGCGGTATGCTATTGATGCTAGCAAATTGAAAAATGAACTAGGCTGGGAGCCATCTGTAAAATTTCCGGAAGGACTCATCAAAACCGCCAAATGGTACTTAAATCATGTGGATTGGATGGAAAATGTCACTTCTGGGGCTTATCAAGCCTACTACAAAAAGCAATATGACGCTTAATTGGTTGAGATGCTTGGCGGACATAAATACTAATACCGATGCAGATATTTTTTTGCGTCGGTATTATTTTGTTAAATTGAGTTTACTAAGACATAACAACACAATTTTTATTACTTTTGCATTTCATTTTCCGAAAGGAAAAAACAAAAATTACACTTAATGATGAGTAAATTACTAAAGTTATTTTTAATAGCTTGTTTGATGATCGCGACGGCGACGGTTTATGCTCAAGAAATCAACCCTGCTATGGTGTCTTCTGAATTGTCCAAACGTGGACTCACAGAAGAAGAAGTCAGAGCTAAACTTTTGGAAAAAGGCATCGACATTGACCATGTCGCTCCTGAGCAGCTTCCCGCCTTAGAAGGGCAGATAAAGGCCGCCATAGACGAGTTAGAAGCCGAAAAAAAGGCAAAAGCTAAGGCTACTGATGTAGTCATCGATGAAAAAGCCAAAGTGAAAGCCGAAGTCATCGTAAAAAAAGAAGTCAAAGAACTGGCAGGTGATGCTGCCGAATCTGTCCAAAAGGCTGTCGATAGTGGTAAGACGATTGACGAAGCAATTAGCGAAGAGATATTGGACGAGAAAAACGAAGGCAATCCATCTGCCCAAATCTATGGACACCATATTTTTAGAAATAAAAGCATCAAAGTCTATAACCAAGCAACGGATGTGCGTGCGCCTGATACGTATGAACTCGGCCCAAAAGACGTGATAAATGTCTCCATTTGGGGATATTCAGAGCTTTCAAAGTCTTATGAAGTGACCATGGATGGTTATATTAAGCCTGAAAAAATGGCACCGATTTTTGTAAAAGGTATCACACTCGGTAACTCTAAAAAGCTTTTGCGCAGGGCTTTTTCTAGGTATTATAACTTTAAAGCGGATGAATTTGATGTAAATCTGAATTATTCGCGCACCATTACCATCAATATTACGGGAGAAGCAATTCGCCCAGGCAGCTATACTTTGCCGGCAATCAATACCGCTTTTAATGCCTTAGTGGCGTCAGGTGGTCCTTCGGATATCGGGTCTGTACGGGAGATTATGTTGATTCGTGCAGGTAAATCTCCTGTAAAATTGGATGTCTATGCATTCTTGGACAATCCCAATGTAGCGCAAAATGCTTATTTGCAAGATGGAGACTATATCCATATACCTGTCAATAAAAAAATCGTAGAGATTACGGGCGCTATCGTTCGTCCTTTTCGATATGAATTGACCGCCAATGAAAACCTAAACGACTTGGTTCAGTATGCCGGGGGCTTCAAAGCGAATGCCTATAACAGCAAAATCCAGATTAAACGGTTTCAAGGTCAGGAAGAAAAACTGATTGATGTTGATTTTGCGAAAGCAAAAAATTATGCGCTTCTAAATGGCGATAATGTCAAGGTTTTTTCGATTCCACAGCGTTATGAAAACTTTGTCGAAATTTCGGGTGAAGTAGCTCTGCCTGGCGAGTATGAAATAGAAAAAGGATGGAAAGTGGCCGACTTAGTCAATAAAGGCAAGCTTTTACGCACGTCCAAAAGAGACTTGGCTTTTCTGCAAAGAAAGAACCCCGATGGCACTTATCAGCTAAAAAGAATCGATTTGGCAAAAGTGCTTGAAGATAATGCTAGTCCAGCTAATATGCGTTTAATGCCTATGGACAAATTGATTATCTATGCCCAAAGCCAATTTGTAGATAATGCCAAAATTAGTATTGGTGGTGCCGTAAGAAAATCTGTGGAATTGCCGTTTGATGGTAGCCGAAAATTCAAAGTGGAAGATTTGGTACAGATGGCCAATGGGCTTACGCCAAAAGCAACCGACTTTGCGTTTATCTACCGGAAAAAGGACGAAGACTCCAAGAATATGGAGTATATTATGGTGAACTTAAAAGAAGCCGTTGCCAATCCTAATTCTTCTTCTAATATAGTATTAGAGCCGCATGATCGGTTATTTGTTCCGAATAATGATAGCTACTTGGATGATGCTCAGGTGTTGATTTCGGGAGCGGTGCGCAATCCTGGCGAATATACTTATGATGTGTCGTTGACTTTAGATAAACTGTTGTTGATGTCAGGTGGACTAAAGCTGTCTGCCGACAAAAATCGCCTAGAAATTTATAGAGTTGAACTTTCGGAGACTCCGATTAAAACTCGAAAAATTGATGTTAGTCTTAACGAAAATGGTCTAGCGGATGACGATGTTATATTATTGCCGTATGATGAAATTCGGGTGAGATACTTGCCTGATTTTGAGTTTCAGAAGAATGTAACCATCAATGGAGAAGTGACTTATCCTGGTGTGTATGCTTTGACTAGCGACAATGAACGCATCTTGGATTTATTGAAAAAGGCGGGAGACCCTACCGATGAAGCTTTTTTGGCAGGGGCTACTTTGTATCGGCAGCAGGATAATGTGGGCTATATTATCATACGGCTAGATGAAATATACAAAAAGAAAAATTCTACCATGAATATGGTCTTGACGGCAGGGGATATCATTACTATCCCCAAAATGAAAGATTTTGTAAGTATCCAAGGAGCAACTAATGTCGATAAACAGGTCGATAACAGCGTCTTAGGAGCGGATAAAAAGATTAATGTGCCTTTTCATAAAGGACGTAAAGCCAACTTCTATGTTGACGAATATGCCGGCGGTACCAGCGAATATGGACGAAAAAGATTGATTTCTGTACGGTATCCTAATGGTCAGTTAAAAGAGACTAAGAATTTCGGACTGTTTAAGATTTATCCTAAAGTAACCAAAGGCTCGTCTATTGTAGTGGGTGAGATTACTACGAAGAAGAAGAAGAAGGAAGAAAACGATAAAGAAGCAGTGGATTGGGGTAAATTATTGGGTGATACTATAGCCCAAGCGACGACCATCATTACGCTATTACTTCTCGTTCAACGAATTAACTAAAACGCCTTAAAGAAGAAACAATTATGAGCAAACAAATCAGAAGTATTGAGCCAAAGACACTTTGGAATAATTTTGCAGACTTGAACAGTGTGCCTAGACCATCCAAAAAAGAAGCAAAGGTCATCGCTTTTATAAAAAAATATGGTGAAGGCTTAGGGCTTGAAACCATGGTGGACAAAGTCGGGAATATCATCATCAAAAAGCCTGCAAGTAAGGGCTGCGAAAAAGCAAAGCCAGTCATTTTGCAAGGACATATTGATATGGTTGCCCAAAAAAATAATGATACGAATTTTGATTTTAATATCATGGGTATCAAAATGTACTTAGATAAAGAAGGATGGGTCAGAGCGAAGGGTACAACACTTGGATCGGATAATGGTATTGGTGTGGCGGCGATTATGGCCGTCCTTGCGGACAAAAAGAAAAAATATCCCGCCATAGAAGCGTTATTTACCATAGATGAAGAGACTGGCATGACAGGGGCGTTTGCCTTGCAGCCTGGATTATTGGATGGGAAGATTTTGTTAAATTTGGACTCTGAAGATGAAGATGAAGTGACCATTGGTTGTGCTGGTGGAGTAGATGTAAATATAAGTCACACCTACCGTCCGCAGCGCCTTTCGGCAAAAACTAAGTGGACTACACTGAAACTGACCGTAAAAGGTCTAAAGGGGGGACACTCGGGCATGGATATACATCGTGGGCGTGGAAATGCGAATAAAATTTTGGCTAGAATTCTTCGTCGCTTAACCGATGAAGCAAATATTAAGCTGAGTAGCTTTGATGGGGGCAGCTTGCGCAATGCTATACCACGCGAAGCATCCGCTGTGATTGTTTTGCCGACTTCTAAGAAAAAGGCTGTAGAAGCTCTAATTGAAGCCTTAACCGAAGAAATTAAACCTGAATATAAGACCACTGACCCTAATTTATCCATCGAATTGGCAAAAGCAAGAAAGCCAAAGAATGTGATGAAAAAGGCCGACCAAATGAATTTATTGATCTCCTTAGCTGCGGCATGGAATGGTATTTTTCGGATGTCTCCTGATGTAGAAGGTTTGGTGCAAACTTCTAACAATGTTGCAAGGGTACTAGTCAAAAATGGACAAATTGAGATTGCTTGTTTGACAAGGGGGGCCGTTGAGTCCGAGAAAATGGATTGTGCGAATACCATAAAAGCAGCCTTTGAATGGTCTGGTGCTTCGGTAATGTTTACGGGAAGTTATCCTGGTTGGGCTCCTGAGCCAAAAGCCAAAATCAATACCATCTTAACCAAAATCTACAAAAAGAGATATAAAAAACTCCCTGAGATTACAGCCTGTCACGCAGGTTTAGAATGTGGCATCATCAAAAAACAATATCCCAATGTAGAGATGATCTCTTTTGGTCCTAATATCCGTGGAGCACATTCTCCTGATGAAAGGGTAGAAGTGGCTTCCGTAAAACGTTTTTATGCGTTATTGCAAGATACCTTGGAAACGTTAGGAAAAATGTAACTATCGAGCTTACTCCGAAAAGTCGTTGTAGCTTATTATTTTGTTCAATTGTGCAATCGTGCTATTGTTCAACTGAAACCAACCTAGAATCATTCTTAATATAGGAGCCTACAGAATAAATTTTGTGGGTTCTCTAAACAAAATGCTTAATTTCTGCTTAATAAGGAGCGCCTAAGCAGTTACCGAAAAATGAAATAAAAAGCTAATTATTGGCCCCGTAGTTCAAGGGATAGAACAAAAGTTTCCTAAACTTTAGATTCAGGTTCGAGTCCTGGCGGGGCTACCAGTACAACGGGCTAAAGCCCGTTGAAGCAAGTCAAGCGAGCAATGGCTAAAGTCGGCAGCGTAAGAGACCAGAGCAACGGGCTAAAACCCGTTGTACAGAACAGCAGTACAATGGGCTAAAGCCCGTTGAAGCAAGTCAAGCGAGCAATGGCTAAAGTCGGCAGCGTAAG
>CAMZKG010000257.1 GCA_947311105.1 uncultured Saprospiraceae bacterium | reverse complement strand
TCACTATGGGCTAAGCAGGGAAACCCCTACGGGGTTTTAGGTCGATCGCCTATTTATTCTTTCAAACTTCGATTCAGGCATTAACTTCTATTTTATGCAACTCTGCCAAAGACACAACTTGCAATAAATAGAAAAAAGCCAGTGTTTATGGGATTAGTTGCTTCTTTTTTGCCAAAATAATGACTGAACCTTGATTCCATGTAACCCATTTTAACAGTAGTTTCAGTTGAACGATTGCGCACCTGAACAATTGAACACCAATGCTCCCTTATTTTTTACCGATCAGACTTTCTTTTCAGCTCCGAAAACTCCAGCCCATCCACTTGATTAATCACATAGACTTCTACTCGACGATTACGACGGCGACTTTTCTCCGTATCATTATCAATCACTGGAAATTGGCCACCAAAGCCGACAGTTTCTATACGACTCTCTTCAATCCCCCGATTCACCAAATAAGCCTTAATCGCCACCGCTCGATCTTTAGACAGCTTGATTAATTGCTCTGCTTTTCCATTAGAATCGGTATGCCCTTCGACTCTAATACGCATAGGTGGGTATTTTTTAAGCAATTTAACGAGTTTATTTAACTCGGAATAGGATTTTCGTAAGATTCTATCTTTTGAGCGTTCAAAATAAATAGATTTAAGTTCTATTTTTTTCCCTTTTCTTTTCTTTTTAGCCTTAGTGGGTGACAGTGTAGCTTTTTGCGCCTTTTCTCTGACAATTGGTTTCTTTACGATGACTTTTTCTACGGCATCTTTACTTCCATCATCAAACACAATGGCTTCTTCCTTCGGCAATTCTTCCATATGCAAAGTCACAAATTGCGCCTTAAAATACATATAATCCATCCGATAAAACAAATGCGCTTCCTTGCCTTTATAGCCATCCATTTTGGCAACTAAGTGCACTTTTTTGCCCTTTGGGACTCTCATTTTAAAAGTGCCGTCCTCTGCCACTGTCACTTCTTTGAATTCCATAAAATTATAGGGGCGATACATGACTTTTGCGCCAGGCATCAACCAGCCATTTTGATCCACGACATGACCTTCTAAGGCGACAAACTCTTTGCCGTCTCCCATCAAATCAATGGTAGGATGCTCGATTTTCACTCTAAAAATATCACTCTTGCCATCTCGATTAGACGAGAAAAACAACATGCCTGTATCAAAATTAAAAACAGGTTGACTCTCGTCCGCATGTGAGTTGACTGGCTTTACCAAAATGGTTGGTTTAGACCAGTTTTGCCAAGTATCATCCAAGCGTATCGTCGAATAAATATTAGAGCCGCCATAGATATCAGAACGATTGGATGCAAAAAACAACGTACGATTATCAGATGCTAAAAAAGGGCTTGTCTCCTTCCAAGAAGAATTCACATTAAAACCCAAATTAATAGGATAGCTCCATTTGCCAGAAGGCCTTAAAAAAGAAACATATAAATCTTGCAACCCCTTAGAATCTGCTCTTTTCATCGAAATCAACATCGTCGTCCCGTCCCCACCCAAAGTTAAACTTATCTCTTGCCGCACAGCATTAAACCCTTCAATATCAACAGGTTCTGGAAAGGTCCACTTCCCATCTTCTCCTTTTCTAATTACTGAAAACCCCCCTTGCATCCCCCCTTTCGGGAAAAACTGGTTCATCACTACATAGGCATCTGGATTGGGTGTAACCGAGCACAAGCTATTCGGCAAAGCACTATTAACAGGGTAAGGCAAAGGCTCTACTTTGCCGATCTCACCATTCTCACCAAGCTCTGCAACCCAAATATCTTGATTGAATTTTGAATGAATAGGATCACTCAACTGAAAACCTGAAATCTGCTCATAAGTCTTACTTAGAGCTCTCAAATACAGATTATAGGACATCTTCCAAAACAAATCTTCTCCTTGAAAAAATAAAGAGCGATTGTATTCATCAGCACCTACTCGTGTAAAGTATAATCGCTTGCCACCTTTCGATAAAATGGGCATAATCTCGTCAAAAGGAGAATTGACTTTAGCAGAAAGTTTTTCTACAACAATTTTCGTCAAGGTATCCTTTTTGACTAAGTCTTGTGCAAGGGATAAGCTTGCGCAAAAAAGCAGCAAAAACAAAAATTTATATTTGGACATGTTCATTTCAAATAGTGTTACAATTAGCCTACTCTAGCAAAAGGCTTCCTGCCAAGGTATCGGCTAATTGGTATTCCAAGCTCAATGAGTCATTCAAAGGGTTTTTGGAATATACAAGACCCAAACCCTTCGCATAGATTTCTGTCTTATTAAACTCCAACTCCTGACGCCCATTCAGATCATTCACGATTAATTCTTTTACGCTAAACATAATCGCAGGAACTTCTTTCCCTTTAAAAACAAAGGTTGTATCCCCTACATATCTTCTATTACGGATAAGTTCGTATTTTGACTCTGGATTTTTGGAAAAAATCCATTTTGTCTGGAAAATATACACCCCTCCGTCTTTCTCCACATAGAAAGGATAAGAATCTCCATTTTGAATCTCTAAAGTAGCTGTATCTATCTGACCCAAAGAATCTATGTCCATTATTTGGTAGTTAATGATTCTTGTGCCTGAAGGATAGATTTGCTCTGTAAATTTTTGCTCCACTAGAAAGTCGCCATTGAGTTCTATCACCTTTAAATAAAGCGAGTCTTGTTGTTTTTTTGTTTTTAGATGCCGATAAAACTCGGGCATCCTTGCATCCTTATACTTATATACAAACATCATACCGCCATCTAGTTTATGTATTGGAAAATAATACGATTTAATGTCTATTTCTTCCACTTGCGGTTGAGCCTGATGACAACCTACACCTAGAAGGACAAACAAAATCATCCAGCACACCTGACGTGCAACTGCCATTAAGTCCTTCTTCTGTTCAAAAAAACGCCTATCCAAGACAATATGTCTCCTTTTCAACGCTTTTAGCAGAATGGAATAATTCCTGATGTGATATTTTGGGTAGTTTGCGACGTTATTATGTTTTTTCTGCAAGTATAGTCAGAAAAAGTTAAACGAAGTAGTGTCCAACTATGTTTTTTACTCAATTAGATTCCTTACCTTTGTGCGTCTAAGCTTTTTTGCGAAAGCACTGCCAGCAGAATAGTATTTGCCATTTTTGCGCAAGCGAATCATTACTTTTAAAAATCTACTGCTTAAATAAAAAATATGCTCAAATTTTTCAAAAAAACCATCAAGAAAATTGTCGGTTCCAAACAAGATCGGGACATGGGGACTTATGCTCCTATGGTGGATCAAATCAATGCAGCTTTTCAGGATATGCAATCTTTATCGAATGATGAGCTCCGAAATAAAACCCTTGAATTTAGGCAACGAATTGCGGAGTACCTTTCGGAAATTGATAAAGTCATCATCGAGACCACCCAAAAGGCTAACGGACTAGATGATTTGGCTCAAAAAGAAATGCTTTTTGATGAAGTCGATGACCTCCAAAAACAACGGGACGAACAACTCGAAGTCATACTCCAAGAAATTTTGCCTGAAGCTTTTGCCGTCGTCAAAGAAACCGCCAAAAGGTTTACCGAAAATGAGCGTTTAACCGTTACAGCAACCGAGCATGACCGCGAAATCGCTGGCAGCAAAAACCATGTACTTATAGATGGTGACCAAGCTACTTGGAAAAATGAATGGATCGCCGCTGGCGGAGAAGTTAAGTGGGGCATGATTCATTACGATGTACAACTTATCGGTGGCATGGTGCTCCATGATGGAAAAATAGCAGAGATGGCGACTGGTGAAGGTAAAACCTTGGTCGCAACCCTTCCTGCTTACCTTAATGCGCTTGCAGGACAAGGCGTACACATCATCACCGTAAACGATTATCTAGCCAAACGGGATAGTGAGTGGGTTGGACCAATCTATGAATTTCTACTTTTGACTGTGGACTGTATCAACAACTACAAGCCCCACTCTGACGGACGTAAAAAAGCCTATAACGCGGATATTACCTTTGGCACAAACAATGAATTTGGATTTGACTATCTGAGAGATAACATGGTGGTCTCTCCAAATGAACTCGTTCAACGAAAGCATCATTATGCGATTATTGATGAAGTAGATTCTGTCTTAATTGATGATGCCCGTACACCTTTGATTATTTCTGGTCCAGTGGAGCAAGAAGAAGAGCAAGAGTATATTTCATTAAGGCCAACCATTGATAAGCTGATTCAAGAACAACGAAAAATTGTCAACAAATACTTGAATGAAGCCAAAAAACAATTTGAGCTAGGCAATGTAGGAGTCAACGAAGGAGAAGCAGGGCTTGCCTTATTGAGAGCTTTCCGTGGTTTACCAAAATACCGCCCCTTAATTAAGTTTTTGAGCCAAGAAGGGGTTAAAGTAGAACTTCAGAAAGCAGAAAACTTCTATATGCAAGAGAAGTCTAAAAATATGCATATAGCCGACGAGCCGCTTTTATTTGTCATTGATGAAAAAAATCGCTCGGTTGAATTGGTCGATGCTGGACTTCGATTTTTGTCCAATTTGACTAGTGACCCTGATTTTTTCAACATGCCTGACATTACTAGAGCCATGATGGAAATTGATGGCAATACCGATTTGTCGGAAGACGAAAAAGCAACTGCGACCGAGACTTTGGCGCAAGACTTCTCCATAAAATCTAAAAGGCTGCATTCTATGCACCAATTACTCAAAGCATATACGCTCTTTGAAAAAGATACGGATTATGTAGTGATGGATGGTGAAGTAAAAATCGTCGATGAGCAGACTGGACGAATGATGGAAGGACGACGGTATTCTGACGGTCTTCATCAAGCTTTAGAAGCCAAAGAAAATGTAAAGATTGGGGATGTCACCCAAACTTACGCAACGGTTACTTTGCAAAATTACTTCCGTATGTACCACAAGTTAACGGGGATGACGGGTACTGCAGAGACCGAAGCTAGAGAATTGTGGGAAATCTATAAACTAGACGTCGTTATTATCCCAACTAACAAGCCCATCATCAGGGATGACCGCCAAGACTTAGTTTATAAGAGCGAAAAAGAAAAATATAATGCAGTCATTGAAGAAATCACTCGATTAGTCGAAGCCAAACGCCCCGTACTAGTTGGTACGACTTCCGTTGATATTTCTGAGACTTTGAGCAGAATTCTTAGCTTAAGGGGCATCTCTCACAACGTATTGAACGCCAAACAGCACCAACGGGAAGCAGAAGTTGTGGCAGAAGCAGGGCTACCTGGAAAGGTCACCATCGCTACCAATATGGCTGGTCGGGGAACAGATATCAAAATCTCGCAAGAAGTAAAAGATGCGGGTGGCTTGGCCATCATCGGTACAGAGAGACATGAATCGCGGCGGGTAGATAGACAGCTACGTGGGCGTGCTGGACGTCAAGGAGATCCTGGATCTTCGCAGTTCTTTGTATCGCTAGAAGATAAATTAATGCGCCTATTCCAATCAGAGCGTATCGCTGGCATGATGGACAAAATGGGACACAAAGAAGGGGATGTCATCCAACACTCTATGGTCACCAAGTCCATCGAACGAGCACAAAAGAAAGTAGAAGAAAACAACTATGGTATTCGGAAACGACTACTAGAGTATGATGATGTCATGAATATCCAACGGGAAGCCATCTACAAAAAACGTAAAAATGCCCTTTGGGGGAGCCGCCTTTCTGTAGATATCTATAACATGATTGTCTCCCTTACGGAAAATGTAGTGCTCTATGCCAAAAATAGTAATGACTACAACAACTTTAAACTAGAAGCATTGACCATGTTTGGGCTAACTCTAGACATCACGGAAGAAGAGTTTGAAAACAGCAGCGCAGATACTCTGGTTGAGAATTTTCAACGTGAAGTATTTGAAACCTACAATCACAAAAAAGACCGCCTAAAAAATATCCTTTTACCCTTTATCAAGGATGTAAAAGAAAAAGAAGGTGACCGTTACAAGCGCGTACAAATTCCTTTTACAGATGGCTCTTCCAAGGATTTAGCCATGGCAGTTGATATTGATGATGCCATTGAGACAAGTGGTGATTCTATACCCTTGGATATCGAAAAAATTGCCACTCTTGCCCTTATTGATGACAATTGGAAAGAGCACCTAAGAAGTGTAGATGAATTGAAAGATTCTTCCCAAACCGCTTCTTTCGAGCAAAAAGACCCTTTGGTTATTTACAAAATGGAAGCTTATAACCTTTTTGAGAGCTTAATACATAAAATCAATCAATCTGTTGTCTCTTACTTGATGAAAGGACATTTGGAAGGTTTTGACCAGCACAATGTACGAGAAGCCAAAGAACAAACTTCTGCCATGCAAAATGTAACAGAATCTAAAGCTTCTATGACGGATGGCCAACAAGCCGCCAATCAAGCCGCTGCTAATGTAGGTCAAGAAAGAAGAGTACAAGAAACCGTTAAACATTCAGGCCCCGTAATTGGGCGTAATGACCCTTGCCCTTGCGGAAGCGGCAAGAAGTATAAAAAGTGCCATGGAAAAAATGCCTAGTTAGCATTAAAAATTAGAATCAAAAAGGGAGCAACTTGAAAAAGTGGCTCCCTTTTTTGTTTTTTCCGTAAGGAGTTATACATAGGCCTTCGTCCTTTATCAAATACCTTTAACCTACACCACAGGAGATAAAAATGCGTATCGCTATACCATTATATCGCTAAATCGCCGTAATTCAATTATCGTCTTTCTTCTTCTTCAAACCATCCAAGAGTTGATTGACTCGGTACATTTCATCTACCGTTTCGTCAAGATAGAAATCCAATTCTGGGAGACGGCGGATTTTTTTACCGATTCTTTGCGCAAGCCTATTACGCAATACGGAAGTCGCCTTTTGTAATTGTGTCACCACTTCGTCCTTATCTTCCCCATTAAAAATGCTAATATAGACCTTCGCAATGGCAAAATCCGGCGTCACATCTACGGATGTAACCGTCACTAATTTATCATGGCCGTATATATAGGGCCCTTCCGCTTGTAATATCGTGCTGAATGACCGACGGATCATCTCCCCTACTTGGCTTTGTCTTTTTGATTTCATCATCAGAGTATTATCGTGCGAAGTTATGCGTTTATGCTATGGAAAGCAAATTTCAGGGATAGAACACAATTTATCATCGAAGAGTTCCCAACATACTTGAATATTCTATTTTTTTACTACCTTTGTATCATTACCTATAGTTATGAGCAAGCTCCTAGACACTCCAATAGAATATCTCAAAGGCATTGGTCCTGCCAAAGGCAAATCTCTACGTAAGGACTTGAATATCAATACCTTTGGAGATTTAATCGAGCATTTTCCTTTTCGTTATATTGACAAAACCGTCATTTTGCCCATCAACCAAATCAATGATGCGCATTCCGAAGTGCAAATCAAAGGCAAGCTTATGCGTTTTTCGCAAGAAGGAGCCGGTCGTGCCAAAAGACTAAAGGCGACTATTCACGATGGTACGGGCTCCATTGATTTAATTTGGTTTCAGGGGGCTTCATGGATGCAAAACATACTTGATCAAGGCAAAACATACCTTGTATATGGCAAACTGCAAAAATTCAGAAATCGATATAGTATTCCCCATCCAGAAATTGAAGTCATCTCCAATTTGGCCAACGCAGCAGCCCTACCCACTCTTGCGCCTATGTATCCTTCGACGGATAGCTTGCGCAAAAAAAAACTAGATGGCAAAGGCTTTCGCAAATTAACCAAAGCACTCATTGATCAAATCGGCCCCAATGACGTTCCTGAGACCTTACCCAAATATATTTTAGATAAAACACGCCTTATTGGTCGTTTAGAAGCCATTAAAAGAATACACTTTCCCGCTTCCGCAAAAGAAAAAGAACAGGCCGTCAATCGCCTAAAATTTGAAGAATTGTTCTTTGCGCAGCTTCGTGCGGTCCATCGGAAGTTTAAAAATTATCGAGAGATTCCAGGGTATCGTTTTGAGATAATTGGTGATAAGTTTAATCAGTATTTCCATGACATATTGAGTTTTGAATTGACTGGCGCACAAAAACGGGTACTCAAAGAAATTCGGTCTGATTTAAAGGTGGGTCGGCACATGAATCGACTGCTCCAAGGAGATGTGGGAAGTGGCAAAACAGTAGTCGCCTTGATGTGCATTTTGATGGCCATAGACAATGGATATCAGGCTTGCATGATTGCTCCAACCGAAATTTTGGCAATGCAGCACTTTGTTGGCATGGTCGATGATGCGGAAAAACTTGGATTACAAATTGCTTTTTTGGCAGGTTCCGTCAAAGGAAAGAAAAGAGCTAAAATATTAGAAGCGCTTGCGCTTGGACAAATTGATATTTTAATTGGCACCCATGCCGTCCTAGAAGACCCTGTTGTCTTCAAAAATCTTGGTCTCGCCATTACGGATGAGCAACACCGCTTTGGTGTCAAACAACGAAGTAAGTTATGGCGTAAAAGCAAACCGAATCCACCGCACATCTTAGTCATGACCGCAACCCCTATTCCTAGAACTTTATCGATGGCATTTTATGGGGACCTTGATGTCTCAAAAATTGACGAAATGCCTCCTGGGCGCCAACCTGTAGAAACTGTACATTTTAGCGAAAGCAAAAGATTGCGTGTCTATGGCATCATGCGAGAAGCAATTGCCAAAGGCCGACAAGTCTATGTTGTATTTCCGATGATTGAAGAAAATGAAGACTTGGACTTACAAAACCTTCAACGTGGATTTGATCTTTTAAGCAATGAGTTTCCTAGACCTGAATTTGACATTAGTGTAGTCCACGGAAAAATGAAGGCAAAAGACAAAGACTATGAGATGCAACGATTTGTAGAGAAAAAAACGCAAATCATGGTCGCTACAACTGTCATTGAAGTTGGGGTCAATGTACCTAATGCTACCCTAATGATTATTGAAAATGCCAATCGTTTTGGGCTTTCGCAATTGCACCAATTACGTGGACGTGTGGGGCGTGGTGGCGGACATTCTATGTGTATTTTGATAACAGGATTTAAGCTTTCAAAAGAAGCGAAATTTAGAATAAAAACAATGACCGAAACCAATGATGGTTTTGTTATTGCAGAAGCCGACTTAAAACTTCGGGGCCCTGGAGACATGGAAGGAACTCGGCAAAGCGGTGACTTAAATCTAAAATTAGCTAGCTTAGTCGAAGATGAAAAGATATTGGCTTTCGCCAGAAAACTTGCTATTCTAATTATTGAAAAAGATCCAAAACTGGAACACTCAGAAAATGACCTTTTGCGAAAGCATATCCAAACTATTGGAAAAAAGGCTCAAGGGTGGAGCCATATCAGTTAAGACAATACTGAATAAGCGTCACAGCCAAAACACACAATAAGCTGAATATCAATAGATTGCAATCGACCTGTTTAATAATTAGCTAATTTTCAACATCACAAAACCTTACCAACAGGGCTAGGAATTTTCATTTTAACTTTTTTCCGAAAGGCTAACTACCTATCTTTGTTTTAACAAACAACAGGAGCTGAACACGCTAATATAGGGACTAAACAAAAAAACTTCTAAAACACCAAAACACTATGAACAAACAATCGAACAAAAAAAAGAGACCGCCAAACTTCTTTGACGATCTCTCAATACAGGTTAACACGAATTAACGCATTAGGGTAATATCTCCTTTAAATACTTTTTCTTTTCCGTTAACCCACCGAACCTTTGTAGAATACACAAAGACTGCTGGATTCATTTCTTGACCATGATAAGTACCGTCCCATCCAAAACTAGGGTCATTGGAAGGAAAATCTTCTCCTTCATATATCAACGTCCCCCATCTATCATAGATTCTCAACTCTAGTACTCGCTCAATCTTATCAGGGTTACCGAATATTGTAAAGTGATTATTTCTATCATCACCACTCCCTGGTGCAAAGACATTCGGAATATACAAGTCTGGGTCAACAACGCTTACTGTAATATTTGCGGAAGCTTCACAACCTAAGTCATCGACTACCCAAACAGTATAAAGTGTGGTCTCTTCTGGAGACGCATACGGGCTCAAGCAATCAGTACAACTTAATGTACTAATTGGATCCCACATAACGGTATCAACATTCTCCGGCAATATACTAGTAAATACTTCAAGCATGGTACTATCTCCATATTCAATTTCAATATTTGCTTCTGTAATAATATCTGGAGCTTGAGGACTTGGCAAAGTCACGGTTGTATTATACTCACATCCAAAGCCATCCTGAACAACAACATTATAAGTACCTGGATCTAAATCACCAAGCTCATCAACAGTACCAAAGGACTGACCATCATTGAATGAATATACATATGGGGCCGTACCACCAATCACGGTATCAATACTTATCACTCCTCCTTCCCTTCTACAGTTAGGCAAAGTTAGATCCAAATTCATATCAACAATACCAGGTGTCTTAATCACTGCAACAGTATCATCTGCTGCACATCCATTAACTGAATCTACCACATGTACTGTATATGTACCTGCTTCATCAATTATAGGATTTGGCACATTCTGAGCTGACACAAAGGAGCCATCCGCTGTTATCCAATCAAACACATAATTGGGATAATTGGCATTACTTATACCTCCTATGCTCATTTGATTGACATCGCAGCTTAGGTATTCATTATCACCTGCATCTGCAACTGGTATTTGAATATTTTCTGCCACATTAACAAAATCTGTTGTAGTACATCCATTTGCTATATCTGTTACAACGAATGAATAAGCACCAGGCTCCGTCACTAATGGCGTTGCCGTATTCGCCCCTGTTTTAATATTGCCATTATTTGTAGCCCAAGAAAAATCCAAATTTGGATTAGTACTTTGAGCCGACAAAATAACTTCTTGTGTCAAGCAGGTCAAAGTCGCCGCTGGATAAGTAGCTACAACAGGAGATTGTGTATCATCTACCACAACTACTTCGTCAGTATTTTTACACCCATTCACCTTATCTACAACAGTCAGTGTATAAGTCCCTGCACTATCAATTATTGGGTTCAAGGTTGAACTACCACTAAGAATATCTCCATCAGGAGTTGCCCAAGCATAATCATATACACCATTAGCCCCATTGGCAGAGCCAAATAATGTCAGACTACTTGCAAAACAAGTTATTCTATCATCTCCACCTGCATCAGCCGATGGTTGGACAATATCTTGAGAGACATCAACATCCATCAACGACAAACACCCTGTCCTTGTATTCAAAACTGCCAACTCATAAGTACCAGGTCGATCCACTGTCGGTTGCAAAGTTGTCTCTCCAGAAATAATCTGGCCATCAACCGTCGTCCAGTTATAAGAGAAGTTTACTCCTGCTGATGCAGTTGCATTAATAGTCACATCTTCTCTTACACACGTCAATGTATCAGGGATATTGATATTGACGATTGGGGCATTTGTTTCATCAAAAATCACAACACTATCTATCGCTTTGCAGCCCGTAACAATATTCTCAACAGTAAGAACATAAGTTCCTTCTGCACTTACAATTGGATTCAGCGTTGTTGCGCCAGACACAATATTACCGTCTGTTGTAACCCATTGATAACTAAACATATTGCCTTTTGAAGATAGCGAGCCATCCAACATAACATTTAGTTTACTACACATAAGTGTATCAGGCGCACCTGCATTTGCGACAGGCAAAGGATTAACAATCACATCTATGCTTGCTTGCGCAAAACAACCATTACCATCGGTATAAGTATAAAGCAAGGTGTGTGTTCCTACCCCAGCTATTGCAGGATAAAAGACATCGCCGTTCACACCTTCACCACTAAAAATACCTCCTACTGGAGTTCCATCTAGTTTCACAGGAGTTTCATCATAACAAACAGGAGCTATTGCCGTCATAGATACTACAGGAAGAGCATTTACAACAATATTCACAGATGCTTGCGCAGAACATCCATTACTATTCGTATAGTCATATATTATTGTATGCGTTCCAACCCCAGCAATCGCTGGATCAAAAGAACTTCCTACAACTCCTACTCCCGTAAATGTACCGCCTGAAGGTGTGCCTTGTAAGGTAAACGCACCACCATCAATACAAACTGGAGTATAGGTTCCTGCATCCACAATTGGCAAAGGATTAATAACAGCTTCCACACTTTCAGCATTTGTACAACCATTACTATCCGTAATAATAACTGTATAGGTTCCTGCATCACTATTTGAGACTCCAGAGACAGTGACATTCTGTACATTTGATATATTCCCATTAGGTCCGTTCCAGACCCAAGCTATGGCATCACCAGCTATTTCACTCAACATCAAATCACTTCCATCACAGACAGGCGCATTACTTATTAAATTAATATCAGGAGTAGGATTTATCACAACTTCAAGGTTGGACGAAGCACTACATCCATTATGATCTGTCACCGTGACTTCATATTGCCCAGTGGCTAGCAAGGTTGCTTGCGCTAAAATCGGATTTTGATTATTAGAGCTAAAACCATTTGGACCGACCCAATTCCAAGACACAGAGTTTGGCGTCACATCTGTCAATTCCAAATCATCACCATTACAAACTGGACTATTACTACCTATAACAACAATAGGCAACCCGTTAACTACTATCGTCGTCGTATTGCTATTGGTACAACCATTCACATCAGTATATTCATACGTGATCGTATGTGTACCAACTCCTGCTGTTGCTGGATCAAAGCTTGTGCCTGTTACACCTGGTCCACTGAACGTGCCGCCAGTTGGCGTACCTGCTAAGGTCACCTGCGCACCGTCTACACATACTGCATCGTAATTACCTGCATTTACTACTGGTAAATCATTTACCGTGATCGTAGTCGTATTGCTATTCGTACAACCATTATCATCGGTGTATTCATACGTGATCGTATGTATACCTACTCCTGCTATCGCTGGATCAAAATTACTTCCTGTTACTCCTGGACCACTAAACGTGCCATCGATTGGAGTTCCTGCTAAGGTCACTTGCGCACCGTCTACACATACCGCATCGTAATTACCTGCATTTACTACTGGTAAATCATTGACTGTGATCGTAGTCGTGTTGCTAT
>CAMZKG010000256.1 GCA_947311105.1 uncultured Saprospiraceae bacterium | reverse complement strand
GCTACTACGAAAAATACCAGAATTACGACAATGTCTATCTCATCGGTATAGAGTTCAGTTCCAAAGAACGGAATATTGTAGGGTACGAGTGGGAGCGAAGCGTAGAGCCGAACGGCCGTTCGTCTGTCTAGGCAATCACGTTACAGAATGCGTCTATAAAAAGAAGTAAAAATAGACAAAGACAGCTGGCGTCACAAATGCAAATGCATCAAATCGATCCAACATCCCCCCGTGTCCAGGCATAAAGGAGCCAGAATCCTTCATGTTGGCACGTCTTTTAAATAGTGATTCTAGCAAGTCGCCAAGTATGCCAAAAGAGCATAAAATGCCCATTATAAGCCATTCTTTGGGAGTGTATGCTTTGCTGAAATGGGCTAAAATTTGTGAAACGATAAGTGTGGCAATGATACCACCTGCGAGCCCTTCCCAAGTCTTTTTTGGAGATATATTTGGCGCAAGCAACCGCTTACCCAAAAAGCTACCGGCAAAATAGGCTCCAGTGTCATTTAGCCAAACTAATAATAATAGTCCGATGACTAAAAAAGGTTGATATTCACCACGCCAAAAGGCCATTAATATGAGCAGCATATACGGTATGCCAATATAGAAATATCCCAAAAAAACGATACCTAAATTTTTAATTGGGTCTTTGTCTTTATGGTGTAATTCTAATAAAAAAATTAGAAAAAACGCTGGAATCGTCCATACGGCATAGTCCGTAAATTGATATGGGCTATCTAGAGAGCTAAGCCGATTATACAAGGAAATGAGCACTGGGGATAAGCCTAGGAGTAGCGCAAATATTTGACGCAAGTCCTTCCTGCCTTCATATTGCGCAAGCTTAAAAAACTCCAGATAAGATACACCTGCAATGAGTAGAACAAGAATACCGAAGGTGTAGCTTCCGCCAAAAATCCCAATGAGCATGACGATAACAAAGATTATTGCGGTAATGATTCTTTCTTTCATAAAATGTTATCTGACCTTGGTGGTGGCAAAGAGTTTTTTGATGGCGTATTTACCGCTTTTGTGTTGAGTAATGATAAATAATCCCCCCGTAATTGCCAAATTGGCCATAAAAGTTTTTAATTCTTCATGGTATTCATAGCCTTCAAATCGCCAAAAAGGATGGATAATAAAGGTCATCGGAATCCAGAAAAGCAACAATAAAACAGCTCCAAACCCTATACGGTAGCCAAAACCGACCAAAATAGAGCCCATAATCAACAAAAAGATAGCACCTGATAGCCAAAAACCTGGATGCCAAGTAATGTGATAGTCCGCCATCTCTAATTTCATGCCTTTAAAATGGATTAAATATTCCATTCCTTGGATAAAAAAGTAAATAGCCACCAATAAACGCCCCACTAAATCGTATATGTCCTTCATAAATCTGTCTTTATTGACGGACAAAGATAGTAAAATATCCCATAATTAGTGCGGACAGTTTGGGTGTTTGGTCTAAACTTGCATTATCCCTAATATTTTGTGAAAAGAAACTTGTTTTTGAAGGTATTGTTATACATTTTTTGGGGAGATACGTCGCTTTTTTTTGCGCAAGCACAAATATCAATCAAAGAATATCGTTTGTCAATTGGTTCTATTTTTGCTAGGGAAAGGATGTATTTTTGTGCTATAAAAAATAGAACTATGAGTGATTTACAAAAAGCCTTAATGGTAAGTAATTTTGATGAAGTTCAGGCGCTTTTGGATGCGGGGGCTTCGTGGGACGTGCCTAGTCACCAAACGGACTATGCCATCGGCAATATGTTTCATAGTCGAGCGTATGATATGATCAAATTACTTATTGATAAAGGAATCATTGAGTTAGATGTTTTTGAGTATGATAAGTTTCAAAATACGATTTTTCAGCATATTATTGATGCTCCTTTTTCGGATGAATTAGTGAGCTTTGTCGAAAGTATTATTGATGATGTCGATAATATTGATGATGAGCTTCAGGGCAAGTCATGGTTAGGTTTAGCTATTGAAAAAAAGGTAAACCTGAAGTTGATTGAATTATTGATTAATCATGGTTGTGATGTGAATAAAATCAATACAAATGAAGAGTCTTATCTTTTTGCGACCAAGGATTTTGCCCTTACGGAAATGCTTATTAATCAGGGGCTTGATGTCAATAAGAAAAATATTATTAGAAAGACGCCCTTTTTTCAAGTGGTTGCTTCTAAGGATAAAGACTTGATTCAGTTGTACTTAGATAATGGGGTGGACGTTAATGCCCTGGATAATAGAGACGAAACCGTCTATAATATCGTGTGCTTTAATATCATGGATGGTGATGAAATATTTGAACTTTTAGCCAATTATGACCCTCCGCAAGTTAATCTCCAGAATAAGAATGGCGAATCTCTTTTTATGCGGATGGCTGCTCGTGCCGAATGGGAAAATGAAATAAAACTTTTGGGGCTAATGCTTGAGCATGGGGGAGATTTGTTTCATGAAGAAGTGGATGGTTATGGTAACCCAACAACAGCCGCCAACGAAATTGCTAAAAATCCAGTAGCAGTATTGGAGATGATTGCGGAGAAGGGGTATTTGGATGTGGATGCAGTAGATGCACGTGGCAATACGTGGCTTCATCTCGTCTCTAAGTATGATGTGAATCATAACGAGAAATACGCAAAAGAACTTTACCGAAAGGTGAAGTTTTTGCTCAAGCATGGGGCGGATCCTGCTCTGAAAAATGATGAGGATAAGTCACCGATTGACTATGCTCAAGAAGATAATTTAAAAGCGAAAGCTTTACAAATCATGATGAAAAAATAAAATATGTCACTATCATTTATCCAAGCCTGTGAAGGTGGAAAAAGAAAAATTGCTGAATTGTTATTAGACCAAGAAGTGGTCGATGCTAATTATACTGACGAAAAAGGTCGCACAGCATTGCATTATGCGGCGCATCGTGGTTATACGGATATTGCCCAAAAATTGATTGATAAAGGGGCTAAGATCGACTACGAAGACCATCACGGGGAAACCCCTTTGTTTTTTGCTTTCTTGCAGAATCAAAAAAGTACTGCGGTACTATTAATGGCTCAGGACGCAAACATAGAAATCAAGGATCATGAGGGTAGCAGCTTATTGCACCTTGCGGCAAAAAATGGCCAAATGGAGCTATGTAAAACCTTGATAGAGAAGGGAATGGAAGTTGATATCCAAAATAATAATGCGGAAACCCCTTTGATGTTTGCCGTCCTAAATCGCAAGATGCCTGTTGTGAAAATTTTATTAGAAGCGGGCGCTGATGCCAATGCTGTTAATAAGCTAGGCTATGCGCCGTTGCATATCGCAATAGATAATAAAAACCTTCCGACTACTAAATTATTGTTGGAAGCAGGGGCTTTTGTGGATCAACCCACTTCCAATGGAGATACGCCTTTGCTAAAAGCGTGTGTGAATCGTAATCGGATGCTCGTTAAGTTGCTCGTGGAAAATGGCGCGGATGTTTTTGTGACCAATTCGGAAGGGATGACTCCCATCTATTATGCCTGCGGAAATAACCAAAAAGAAGTGGTTGAATTGTTCTTGGAGCAAGGGCTAGATGTGAACTTTACCTTGCCTTTGTCAGAGTCAACGGAGTCTATGAGTTCTTATTTGGAATGGGTCGAAACGGCCAATAATTTATCCATGACAGCGGCCTATACAATTACCAATACTTACACTTATGGGGGCGAGAGTTTGTTGCACCTTGCGGTGAAAAATGGCCATTTGTATATGGTTAAGTTGTTGATTGCCAAGGGGGCTAAGGTGAATATTCAAGATGAGTCGGAAAATACACCCTTGCATTATGCAGCGGCTAATGGCAAAATTGATATTGTGAAATTTCTACTAGAATCTGGGGCAGATGCAGAAATTGCCAACGTAAAAGAACAAAAGCCCATTGATTATTCGAATGTGAAAGGCTTTAATGAAATAACAGAATTAATTCTTAAAAATATGCCTAAAGGAACGGTTGTTAATCCTGCAACTACAGCATCAACAACAGCTCCCACATCAACAGCAGCTTCTTTGACGGAAGATGAAGTCATGGCTAAGTTAAAGAAGATTAAGACTTTATTTGAAAATGAATTAATTGACGAAGCAGAGTATAAGGCCAAGAAAAGTGAGTTGATTGCTTTGTTGTAGATGATTTGGATTCTGTTACGAAAAATTATTGTTATCTAATGCCGTATATGAAGTATTTGATGCTATTTTTTTATATTGTTGGTTGCCTTGGGCTTCAGGCGCAGAACACCATAAATATTGATATTGATCATGATGATAAACCAGACAAGGTCTATCTTACATCTACTAGTTCCACTTCGGTGAAGTTAGTGTGTTTGCTCTCTAGCCAAAATTTTGAAGAATTGACGTCTTTAGAAGTGGCTAATCCCAAGGGGTTCTTTTCCCTGGAGCATGAAGGTGAATTAATCAAATTGGGTTATCACTTAGATTATGTAGAACGCCTATATGCTTATTTTGAATATAATCGGTTTGAAGGGGATTTAGTCTTAGTGAAGATGGAGCGATCCGTCGATGGTGATAATGATATTAATGAAGCAGGTCGCTCCATTTTGGATGTGGAGAGACAGCAATATGTTGGCAATTGGAGCTATTATAATTATGCTGATCCTAATCGTGTAGATATGCCAAAATTTACTGTGAAAATGGATTTCCCAAAAGTCAAACTAAGTGCGTTTGACGAAAAGAGTTTTGTGACATATAGGAGCAGATGTAAGCAACAGTATCAAGAGCAACTAAAAACAATTTTTCCGAAAGGAAATACTTTTGTTAATGGCGAATTTCATGTTGACTTGGATGATGATTATAGTACGGAAGTGGTCTATTTAGATACTTATACTTCTCGTCTTGTGTGTACGCTTTCTACTGTCGATGGCAGTGTGGAAGTTCGTAGTGAACCAACGGGGTTTTATGCGGATGATAATTTTGAGATAGTGCATAAGGACAATCATTTTGCTCTGATTAGTACGGTGGATGAGCAGGTGGTTGAGTTTGGTTTTGATGAAAAGAACCAAAAATTTATTCTCTTAAATAGTATTCATAAGAACTTGATTGATAAGGATTTAGATGGTGATGGAGTTGTTGATTCTGTACAAGTGATTAGTGTGGATGACCAGCTTCAATATATTTGTCAGCTGTCAAGTCAAGGTTTTGAAAAAGTAAAAAGCGGGTTGTTTTATGGTTTGGAAGTGAAGGTCGATGCCGCTTCAAAAGATTTAGTATTAGAAATGTTTTTTAGTCGAAGTGGGGTGAATGCAACGTTTGAATTTGATCCAATACTGAAAACTATGGTATTGACCAATATGGATAGTTGGTACATATATGATGATGTGAACCAAGAGTTAAATATGAAAACGGGGGCATACAAAGCTAGTAAGAAGAAGGAAGATAGTGACGATGAAATTGTTGTGAATTCAACCATACAACTACCAACCACAACGTTTGCTGACTTTGATGACCAGTTCTTGGCGAAGTATTATGAAAAAACATCCGAAGTGTTTGATAAAGTATCGTTTCATCAAGACTTCGATCTGGCGTTCGGCATGAAGGATAACTTCTTATCACTTTATATGCCTGATCCTGTAGAGAGTGATTTAAGGTTTAAGGGGTGTTCAATTAGTTTTAGAATAACCGACGAAAGGGGGCATACTGAAGACTTTTTTGTGAGTAAAACTGACCTATCCGAATCGTCTGATACATTCTACGACAACGAAATTCATTATTCTAAGCAATTAGGGTATTACATAGAAGACGGTATCGCTATTTTCCCGAAAGGAATCAAACCAGGTCTGTATCAGGTACAGGCTGTTATCGCTCATCCTGATTTTTTGGAGCCAGAAGTGAGCAACGTAATCGAATATAGGATAGAGTAATAGCTTGATATAAAGGCACGTGGGTATTGAAATTGTCAGCTTGCCCGTGTTTGATTTTTTGGGCTGTTTTAGTCATGATGACTCTTTCATTATTTTTTTTGTTCTGTGTATGTCGCAAGTGTATGTCGCAAGTGTATGTCGTAAGTGTATGTCGCAAGTGTATGTCACAAGTGTATGTCGTAGAACGCATCGTATATGTACCCCGACTGGCGGGGTCAAATTTGGTAAAGACTCAAAAAAAACAGGACCAACACTAGTCAAATTTGGGGGTGGAGTGAAGTGTGCTCAAGCCAGCGGTACTTCAATTATTTAGTCATCCTATCCACATCATCAAGCTTCACAGTCCGAATTATTTCTTCCATATCTTCGATGTACGGCTTCTTTTTCTTTTGTGGGGCATACACAAATCCAAGCAGTAGAATGAGTTCGTCTTTCTTGTTAGGATTGGGCGCCAAGTAGGCGATAAAAGGCCCACCCATGTAGTCATTTTCTAATTCCCAAATACCACGGATTTCCGTCACAAAATGCCCATCAAAATTGGCGGTATTGCGAATGAGCGGTAGGTCGTGATCATTGATGACAAAATAACTTCCTTCTTCTCTTGAAGCGATATATTTCTTACCGATGGCGTTGACATATTGCCTTAGGGTATCTGCACTTAATTGTTGGGCATTTTTATAGGGAAATTTAGCAATAATTAAGCTAGAACTAGTCTTATTGGTCTCCTTTCTAATCCAAACAAGGTCTTTACTCTTTACAGCGCTTACAATAAAATCTGGTGGTATCCGCATATCAATTCCAAAGGTGTCTTTGATAAGTTTCATCGCTCCTTTGTTGGAGCCATTATAAAATACTCTTCTGTTAATTTTAGCGCGGTCATGTTGGCGTACTTTTGCAGCAATTCCAGGAAATTTTGTCGATATTTTGCGCTCCAAATCTTCTTGAGAATCTCCAATCAAATAAACAATCAACTGGTCGTCCACCCATTTGTTTTTAGCTGTCGCAAATCCAGCATCAGGCTTGGTCAGCAAGTCGTTTACTCGCTCTTCTCCCAAATCCTTTAGCACCATTTTGGCTTCGGGGCTATCGGTATCGCCCATATCCGCCATTACCAACATCGTCCGAAATTTTTTCCGCAAGGGCTTCTCTAGGATTTCATGATAGGTAAAATGCTTGACCTTGAAAACCGACTCTGGCTGGGGCAGGAGCAGAAAAGGTGATTCAAAGTAGAACTCAAAGCTATCTTTTAGCGCTGTATGCCACAGCGTATTGCTGCTGATCACTACAATTTCATCTATTTCTCCAATAGCTTTTTGCCTAGCTCCATTCAGCGAATGATAGGCTCCTTTATTCTCCGATTGGCAAGAAAAAAGACTTATCGAAAGTAGAGCGATGAGCGCAAAAGCTAAGTTTTTTATTCTGAATGGTATCTTCATGTTTGAAATATAGGTTTAAATGATTGATTGTCAATCAGTTGTGTGAATAAAAAGGAAAACGCTTTATTCAACAATATAGATGCTTATTTGGGTGGTTTTGGTGGGTGCTAGAGCTTATTTTCGCTTGTGCGAAAAATCCAAAACCCCTTTCTTTTCTTCTACCCAAATATGGTCACCTGCTTTAAACTCTCCCGCAATCAATTTGGTCGCTAATGGATTGACCAATTCTTTTTGGATGGCTCTCTTCATGGGTCTTGCGCCAAATTGCGGGTCATATCCTTTGTTCACCAATAAATTTTCCGCCTTCTTGCTCAAACTCATATCTATCTCTTGGATAGCTAACATTTTTTCCGTGGTCTTGAGCATCAGATGCATGATTTGCTTGATTTCGGGTTTCGATAATGGACGAAACATAATCTTCTCATCTATCCGATTCAAAAATTCAGGCGGCATCTTTTCTTTCAATTTCTCAAATACATCGTCTTCTGTATTGGCGATGACATCTTCCAAATGCTCTCCTTCCAAACTGTCGATGTCTTTGAAATTATCCAAAATAATAGACGCCCCTAAGTTGGATGTCATGATGATAATTGTATTTCCAAAATTGGCTACTCTGCCCCGATTATCCGTCAATCTGCCATCGTCCAATACTTGCAGCAGCAAGTTATAAACATCAGCATGCGCTTTCTCAATTTCATCCAACAACACGATGGCATACGGCTGCCGTCTAACCGCTTCGGTCAACTGGCCGCCTTCATCATATCCAACATATCCCGGGGGCGCACCTATCAATCTGGACACTTGATGGGCTTCTTGAAATTCACTCATATCAAGTCGGATGATGGCTTTTTCATCATTGAACAATACTTCCGCTAACGACTTGGCAAGTTGGGTTTTTCCGACACCTGTTGGCCCCAAAAAGATGAATGAACCAATAGGGTGGCCGGGCGCTTGTAAGCCAGAGCGATTACGTCGGACAGCATCAGACACGGCTTTGACGGCAGCTTCTTGGCCGATGAGTTTTTTGGCAATTTCGTCTTCTAGTTTGAGCAATTTTTCCCGTTCGCTATCGAGCATTCGTGTAACGGGGATACCCGTTTGTTTGGCGATAATTTCGGCGATGTCTTCGGCGGTGACGATTTCGCGGGTCAAGCGGTCTTCCTGTGGTGTTTTAAGGAGTTCTTTTTCCGCTTTTGTAATTTTTGTCAACTCCGCTTCGATGTCTTTGTATTGTATTTTGGCAACACGTTCTAAGTCTCCATCTTTTTCTGCTTTTGCGGCAATGAGCTCCAAGTCTTCGATTCTAGATTTGGCATTTTGGATGATTTCTACTTGTTTTTTCTCATTTTTCCATTGATTTGTGATGGCATCGAGTTGTTTTTTTGCGGAAGCTAAATCACTCTCTAACTGGCTTTTGGATTTGCCGTTACTCCCCAATAATCCTTCTTTTTCGATGGTTAATTGTTTGACTTTGCGTTGTAACTCGTCGATTTCATCGGGTACGGAGTCTAATTCAAGCCGTAATTTTGCGCCAGCTTCATCTATCAAATCCACTGCCTTTGCAGGCAAAAAACGGTTAGTAATATAGCGTTTGGAAAGTTGAATAGCCGCCACCAAAGCTTCATCTTGATAGGTGATGTGGTGATAATTTTGCAATTTTTCTTGCTTAGCCCGCAATATGGAAAGCGCCGCTTCCACAGAAGGCTCCGCCACATCGACAATCTGGAAATGCTGTACCAATGAAGGATCCCTTTCGATATATCGTTGAAAATGATTAGGTGTAGTCGCTCCAATCAGACGCAAATCGCCTCGAGTCAGCGCTGGCTTTAAGATATTGATGGCGCTCATCGAATTATTGCCGCCTGACTTGACCAAATCGTGAATGTCATTAATAAAAAGGATAATTTCTCCATCAGATTGGGTCACTTCGTCCACGACGGATTTGAGTCTTTCTTCCAACTCCCCTTTGTATTTTGCGCCAGCGACCAAAGTCGTCAAGTCCAAAGAAAATATCTTTTGAGTTTTGATTTTTTCGGGTACATCTCCGTTCACAATCCGCAAAGCGATGCCCTTGATGATGTCTAATTTTCCGACGCCAGGCTCACCGACCAAGAGTGGATTATTTTTATGTTGGCGGGACATAATTTGGAGCAATCTCCGAATCTCTTCATCTCGCCCAATGACAGGCATAATCAATCCTTTTTCCGCTTGTTTGTTTAAGTAGGTCGCATATTTCGAAAGTGCATTCAATTGATTATCAGATGATTGTGCCGTAATTTTTTGACCTTTTCGCAAGGCGATGATGGATTCTGCCGCTTTTTTTGGCGTAAGCCCCTGCTTGCGCAAAAAGGCAGATGTCGGCGTATCAACATCCAAAATACCCAATAAAATTAAATCAACTGAAATGAAATTATCCCCAAACGAAGCCATCTTTTTTTTAGCTTGCGCCAAAGCCTTATTGGCTTCTTTGGTCAAAGATTGCTTGGCGGCGCCTTTGGACTTCGGGCTATCAAAAACCATCGAATCAATTCCTTTGGTGATTTTGTCGGTATCTATGGATAGCTTCTCAAGGATAAAAGTAACCATAGAATTGTCCACGGCCATCAGCCCCTTCATCAAATGGGGCGTGTCCACCATTTTTTGGTCTAAATCCGCCGCAAAATTTTGGGCTTTATTGATGGCATCCTGCGCCTTTATCGTAAAATCGTCTAATGTCATGGTTGTATTTTTAGCTGTGCGAAGCTAAGGAGAATTATTGGATTTGACAAATGGGAGGGGACCGTAAAGCCAATTCACGAATTGGCTCCAATATAACGCAGCGTGTATCGCCACGCGAAGGGCAAAAGGATACAAAAATTACCCAGCTGTAAAAATATTGTTAGACCATCCAGTATCGCTACACCCGTTACACCCCTTAACAGTTGCAATAAAAATTTAACGTTTTTTTTAGAGAATTGTTAGATTTTTGACATTACCTTGCGGTAAAAAATGATGGATATGAACAAATTTGTAAAAAATGCGGTCTCTTTGGGTTTGGTATTATTTTTATGGAATCATTGTGTTTTTGCGCAAGCAGAAATGGAAAGGAAGTCAGGAATAAATCTAAATCTGTCTTATACGCGTAATGCTGCTTTGCATGCTCAAAAGAATTTTTCTTTTTTTGATGGGGTAGTTTTGTCCAGCTCAGTCGGGTATAGCTTTGGTAAGACAAAAAATGAGTCACCATCAAACAATGCTAAAGTTACAATACATTCTTTCGATAACCTATTGGATATTAGCACAGTACAGGAGAATGAGTCTCAGCGGTCTAATGTGTTTACCTACGACATCGGGCTGAAGTATGTATTTAGAGCTTATAAAAACTTTAGAGTTCAAACGGGACTTGTTTATGCTAATAATAAAATGGATTTTGACTATTATAGTCGCCCAATTACTGTGGGCTATCCTGTTCATTTATTTCATTTGGAAAAGAATCTAGATTTTTACGGATTCAGTTATGGTGTTTCATATTCTTTGGATAAAATAAGAATGCGCTTTTCACTGAACGAAAGTAGGGTATATCGAAGAGTGCCAGCAGGCGAACCAATTATTGCCACCACAGATTTTTATTTTTATCGCATCAGTGATGGAGGTAATGGAATAAAAGAAGGATATCGAGTTGAACCACAATTTCAAGTTGCTTCGGGCAAAAATTGGGCTGCGAAAGGAGGGCTTACTATCGAATATAGACTATTTAAAGAAATGTACTTGGCATTGAAGCTGGAGAACTTTAAAGACTTTTTTGGAAGAGTTAGAATACAGCATGCCTATGTGGAAAAAAGCGATGGTGAAGAAAATCAAGTTTTTGTAGGAGCAGAAGTAATTCATGTGCCAAATCGTAGGATTTCACTTGGTTTATCTTATACCTTTTTTTCTGAAAAAAAGAGAAATAGGCAGAAAATTGACTAGGGATACTGGATAAATATGACTGCGATTTTTATCATAAGTGCCTATTTACTGGGTTTCCCTTTCTTAAGGGGAACCGTATGGTAACAAAATGAAAACTTGCTCATCGCTTCTAGTCGGGCAAGTTGAGCGAGTGGTCTTGCAAATTGATTTGCAAGATGTAGAGACGAGCGGAGCGAGTATCGCCATGGGGAATTGATTTGGGAACGGAAATAAAAACCAAAACGATGAGTAGTATAAGAAAATGGTTATTTTTATTTGTTGTGTTTTCTTTGATTGGGACGACTAGTTGTCATCGGAAAGAGAAAGGTGAGCTCTGTTTGGAGAGTGCACTTGAGCGGTATAGTATGACCAAGTATAGAAATATCAGCCTTCGCCTTGTTACACATTTTGGTGATGCTCGTTCGATTGGCTTGATTTTCAGGGGTTTAGCAAAGCCGATTCATGTGCTCCCTAATGATACGGAAGTCAATAATATCGTAAATTTGGCGGCTATCGCTTCGGTGGATGCGCCGTAGAGCCAATTCACGAATTGGCTTACGATGCAAGCCAATTCACGAATTGGCTTTAGCGATTCAATTTTACCCGTTCTTCGCTTTTAAGTCCTTTTTTGAAATAAGGATTAGTCCAAGAATCATCTGCTTTTAGGTAGAGTTTTCTTGTTTTTTTATTTTTCTTCTTCTTACGAATATTATATCGAAAACGATAATGGTCGTAAAGTCGCATCATTTCGCCAAAATAAATATCCGCCACAGAAGTATTTCCTTTGATGACCACAAAGTTTTCATCATTGGTGTTAGACGCAGGCTTGCTAAAATTATGGCTCCCTACTATAACCGTCGGGTTTTCCGTCGTGAAGTCAAGAATCAACGTCTTCAAATGTATCAAAATATTGCCCCGTTGACCTTTGGTGCTCTCTTTCAAGAAGCCTTCTAAACCATCTTGCAATACTGCAGGTACCGTAAATGATTTGTTACGGTGAATTCCTGTGATACTTGTTCGGCTATTTTGGAGACCATATCGTATAATATCCGCCTTTTCTTTGATGGCTTGGGTGATGCGCGGGTGCATTCGGAAAGCCGAACAAAGAAATAACTCAGATTTTGCATTACTGATACTCAATTCTAACAAATCTATGTCCACAAACTTGGATCTAGGGCTGAAAGACGGAAATATATCCTTGTCCGGCTGTAAAGGATGGTTTTTATTGATATGCTTCTTCGTATCGCCACGCCCCTTGCTTTGGAGCAATTGTGCAAACAAAATACTGTATTCTTTGGCAAGAGCTTTGTCTCTGATGACATGAACCACATTCGCCTGGCGCCAAAGCCCATTGGGTGTAAAATTAGCGGTCCCTGTCAATACATATTTGGGGACATATTTCCCTTTGCTATTCTTTTTAGAAAGAATCATAAACTTTTGATGGAAAATGGCACTCGTTACCCGTGGTGTTTTGGCTTTTTTGACGATTTTTTTTAGATGTTTTTCATTGTCGGCGGTTTGTGGATCTTTTTTTCTAGCGTGGTAAATGATATTGAGTTTGACACCGCGTTTATAGGCTTTTTTCAATAAATCCACGATGCCGTCGTATTCCATCTCATAAATGGCGACGTCTAAAGCATAAGTATCATCCTTTGCTTTTTTGATAAACGATTCAATTTTTTGGCGCAAGCCCCGTGTCAACCAATCTCTAGCATCCTGGTGCAACGGGTCGGACTCATCATCGGGGTTGGTTTTGCCGAAAGGCTTCCTAGCATAAGCCTGACTGGCAGCAACGGCACGATTAAAGACCACTTGATGCTTTCCAGAGCGCAAACTTTCTGTCTTTATCTTAATGACAGGCCCTTCGACATACTCGAGTTTGCCTGGTTGACCATAGACTGCAATCAATTGATAAGAATAGGGTAGGTTGGCATAAACAGAGTAATCTGACCATCTAAATTTTTGGATGGGCGCTTTGTTGGTGGCGATAGGTCGATAGATTTTGCTAGCGTTTTTGCGTTTTTTGGCGGGCTTAAATCGGAGCATAGCTTTGATCCATCTCCATTCATTGGGGTGTTTGTTGCGATAATGTTTGTCTTTGCGCCTTACGGCAAAACCTAAAAGCCCCTTTCTACGCTCATCGGTGACATTAAAAGACATCAATACACTGGTCGTGCCACTATAAAGCTTAAAAGAAATGCCATTTTTTGTTTTTTTTGCTCTCATTTGGTGTGTTTTGGTGCTGCAAGATATAATTTTTTTTGTCTAACTGTTTAATAGCACCAAACTATCGGAAAGTTTCCCCAAAAAAAACGCCCATTTATTTGGGAATGATTAAAAATACATTGACCTTAGCCGCTGAATTCAGGTTCGTTAAAAAAGGTGTTTTTTACGACGTGAAGCATTCTTTAACCAATAATAATTCAAACTTTTGGGCTTGTGTATCGTATCTATAGCCTAAAAGTTAGAATCAATTAATTTCTCACTCTAACCAAACCATGGATAATGAGTCAACCAAATTTTTATGAAAGTGTCAGCGCTTCGATAAGCAAAGCAGCTGACTTGAGCGATATTCCGAAAGGACTGTTGGCTCAGATTAAAGTGACCAATGCGATTTACAAAATGAGTTTTCCTGTAAAAGTAGGGAAAGGCTATGAAGTAATCACCGCATACCGTGCACAACACAGTCATCATCGCCTTCCTACCAAAGGGGGTATTCGTTTTTCTCCACATGTACACCAAGATGAAGTCATGGCTTTAGCCTCTTTGATGACCTTCAAATGTGCTCTAGTAGATGTGCCTTTTGGTGGTGCCAAAGGGGGAATTCGTATTAATCCTGCGAAATATTCCGAAAAAGAGCTCGAACGTATCACTCGTAGATATACGGCCGAGTTAATCCGTAAAAACTTTATTGGCCCTGGTATTGATGTGCCAGCACCTGATATGGGTACTGGGCCACGTGAAATGGCTTGGATATTGGATACTTATACCAGTATGAGACAAGGCGAAGTCGATGCGACTGCTTGTGTAACGGGTAAGCCAGTCACTCAATATGGTATTGCTGGTCGCAATGAAGCCACAGGTCGCGGGGTCTATTATGGCTTGCGTGAAGTACTTTCTTACGAAGACGATATGAAAGCTTTGGGGCTAACTCCAGGCATGGAAGGCAAAAGAATTGCCCTTCAAGGTCTTGGAAATGTAGGCTCTTTTGCTGGTAAAATATGCCAAAATGAAGGCGGAGCAAAGATTGTCGCAGTGGCCGAATATGAAGGCTCTATCTACAATCCTGATGGGATCGATATCGACAAATTACTAAAACATCGCAAAGCCAAAGGAACGATTATGTCTTTCCCTGGCGTCAAAAAGCTCAAAAAGAATGATGATGCTTTGTATGTGGATTGTGATATCTTGATTCCTGCTGCTTTAGAAAGTGTTATCCACAAAGGAAACGCAGGCAAAATCAAAGCTAAAATCATCGGTGAAGCAGCCAATGGTCCGGTCACTTTTGAAGGAGAAAAGATTCTTCTGAAGAAAGGTGTAATGATCGTACCTGATTTTTACTTGAATGCAGGTGGCGTAACGGTCTCTTATTTTGAGTGGCTAAAAAATCTTTCTCACCTGCGTTTTGGTCGGATGGAAAAACGTTTTGACACTAGAGCTTACGATAAATTAGTCGATTTTGTACTAAAAGCTACTGGCGGTACAATTTCTAAGCGTGAACGTGAGTTTCTTACCAAGGGTGCCGATGAAATTGACTTGGTACGCTCTGGGCTTGAAGAAACTATGATTACGGCTTATAAAGATATCCGTACAATGTGGAAACGAAGATCAAAAGTTAAGGATTTAAGAACCGCCGCGTTCTTAGTTTCTCTTAACAAAATTGCTAATGACTATATCTCAATGGGTATTTTCCCTTGATTTAGTTATATTTTTCAAAAAAACAGTGCTGGATTGCTTTCAGCACTGTTTTTTTATGATAGATTTAAAAGGGACTGCTAAAATAAGGGCAAATCTAAAATTAAGACGAGTTTAACAGAATAATCGCACTTGTTAATTAGTTTTTCCTTTCCTTTGCAGCTGAAAAAAGTTTTAATTACATAGACGTAACATGACCGAAAAATTAGACAAAACCGATCTACTGATCTTGAAGATTCTACAAGAAAACAGTAAAGTCACTAACCTTACACTTTCCAAAAAAATTGGGTTATCTCCTGCTCCGACCTTAGAAAGAGTCAAGAAATTAGAAGCCACCAATGTCATCGAATCTTATCACGCACATGTCAATTTGCATGCGATAGGGCTTAATGTAACGACCTTTGTATTGGTGTCGCTTGCGCTAAAAAAGGAAAATTCCTTGAAAGAGTTTCAAGAAAAGATTTTATCCGTAGAAGAAGTTACTGAGTGCTATATCATTACAGGAGAAGCTGATTTTTTGCTAAAAGTGGTTTGTAAGGATATTCCTACCTACGAAGAACTTTTATTTAAGGAGCTTTCGCAAATTGATGGAATTGAGCGCATGAGAACCTTAATGACCCTTTCTTCTGTCAAAAACTCTAAGGTGCTACCTTTTGAGTATGAGTAAGGCGTAGTTCAATTTGTCTCCGAAAACAAAAAATGCCCTTCTTTGGAAGATTATTGACCCCAATAATCCGGATCAGGTTTCTTATCTGTTGGGTACGATTCATATCCAAAGCCAATTTGCTTTTGAAAACTTACAGCTTTACAAGGACTTAATCCTTCATTGTGATGCTTATGCTGGCGAGTCCGATTTGGATGAATTGTCTCGATCTGAGCTCGAAGGTCAGTTTGATGCGTCCTATGCGGCTCATTATCAAGCCATCCTTTCGGAAAATCAATATCAACATCTTGACCGTTTTATCCGAAAGGAAATCCCCCAAATTCATCACATGTGGTCTCTTTTTCATCCCATGCTCTTGATGAGCCAAGTAGAAATGGTGTTGATGGGAAGCGACGAGCCACAATCTTTGGATATGACCATTTGGGAATTTGCGAAAGCAGCGGATAAGGAGCTACTCGCCATAGAACCCGCCAAGATGCAACAAGACATCTTTAAGGAAATAGACTTGGATACTGCTTTTAGAAATGTAAAAAGTACCATTTCCAATCTTCCCAAAATGAGAAGAAAGTATAAAAAATTAGCCAAGTACTACCAAAGCCAAGACATCCAGTCGCTCTACCTAGCCGCCAAAAAACAACTCGGCAAAATGAAGCACATGATGCTCTATGACCGCAATGTGTTTATGGCCAATCGCATCGAAGAGCTGGTCCAAAAAAAATCCGTTTTTATTGGCATTGGAGTAGGACATTTGCCAGGACAAAAAGGAGTATTACGGCTTTTGAAAAAGAAGGGGTTTTTGTTGTTAGGGGGCAATTTGCGCGTGGATTCTCGCCAAAGTGACCATTTGTAAGCTATTGATGCTATTCCCCCAAAGTATTCTCGATCATACTATTATTATACCGCTGTAAACGCGCCTTTAATTGGGTCTCGAGCCTTTTGGTGACGGCAGGCAGCTTGTCTATTAAATTCTCTTTATTCAATGGGTCCTTTTGGTAATCAAACAAAAAACGAGATTTTTGACCATCGAAACGCAGCAGATATTGCGCATCACATAGCTGATACAAATCCGTGTGCATGATGGCATAATGTGTCCGCGTCGTGTCCAACATGCTTTGACCAAATGCTTTGTAAGGAAGGTCGTAATGGAGATAATCCAAGACCGTCGGGATGATGTCTATGTGCTGTGCCAGTCCGGGATGTTTTCCTTTGAGCTTTGCCGTGGGGTCAAATAGGATGATGGGCGATTTGAATTGTCCCAATGCAGTTTGATACGGTTTGCTGATTCGGGGGCCGGTGTGGTCGCCTGTAATGATAAATAAGGTATTTTTGTACCATTCTGTTTGTTTCGCTTTCGCAAAAAAGCGTCTTAAAGCCAAATCGGTGTATAAAACGGTGCGATAGTGTTTGTCCATATTGGGATGCTCCGCTTCAAACCATGGCTCGACATTGTAGGGATGGTGCGACGTCAACGAAAAAAGAGTCGCATAAAAGGGTTGCTCCAACTCCGTCAATCTATCCGCAGTATATTCAAAAAATGGAATATCCCAAATCCCCCAATGCCCATCAAAATCCGCTGGATTATTATAAACAGACTTGTCCACAAAGTCATCAAAGCCTTGTAATTTGGCAAAAGAATCAAACTCCATTGAGCCTTTGTAGCTACCATGAAAAAAGGTCGTATAGTAGCCTTTTTTATGGAGTAAGCCTGCCAAAGCACTTAGTTTGTTGGTCTGGTACGCCGAAAAAATAAAGGGATCAGACATCAGATGGGGTAGGCCGGCTGTAATTGCCGCGATGCCTTCCGTTGACCGAAGTCCATTGGCAAAGGTGTTTTCTAGGTAAAAGCTCTGGCTTACTAACGAATCAAAAAATGGGGTGTAGGGCTTATTGGCGAAAGCGCCTGTATATTCTTTCGACAAACTCTCCAAAATAATAACCATGACATTTTTGCCCTTAAAATCCCCGTCTGGTTGGGGGAGATGTTTTAAGGAGTATAATGTATCTAATTCCTTTTCAGGAAAATAGTGAAGGCGTTGTATGGTTTTTTGCTGAAAAGAGAAAATTAAGTTGATGGTCGTGTTGGTGATTAAGTGGGTTTGGGCGGGGGTTTGGGTGTTTTTGGCGGCGGAAATGGGCGTGATTGGACGCACTTGGATGCCCCCGCGTGCCGCTATGATCGTTATTCCTAGACCCAAAATGAAGAGTAGGACTTGGATGGACCATTTTCCCTTGCGGGGAATAACAAAAGATTGCTTGGAAAATCGAATTAATCCATAAATCATCAGGAGTAAGAACCCTACTAACCACCAATATTCTAAAAAATAGCTCAAAATATTCGATTGATTATTCGTGAACATCGCAAAATCACTCACTAATGTGCGCCTAAATGCAAATTGATAAAAACCAATGTCTATTATTTCGATGAAGAATAACACCGAATTGAAAACAACAAATAAAACCTTTAGAAAAGCTTGATAACCCGTTTTTTTACGAAAGTGGAAGGGCAATAAAGAAAAAAGTATCAAAAGTAAATTCGCATAGGTGACCGCCACGATATCGAATCTAAAGGCATAAAAAAACAATTTTACCCCTTGTAAAAGCCCGATTTCATTGAAGAAGACATAGTTGTAAAGAAAGAATACCAGCCTGATGAAGGACAGTCCCAAAAGACTCCAGCCAAGCCGTAAGCATAGTTGTTTGATATATTGCATCTCCCTATTAAACATGGGGCAAAGGTATTGTTTTTTGGTAACTATTTAGGTACCCGCAGATTTTTGCCACAAAATGCCCTTTTTGCGCCTGTTTTTGCTATTTTTTTATCACGTAGCCCAGCTACGCTTCAAAAAAAATAGCT
>CAMZKG010000255.1 GCA_947311105.1 uncultured Saprospiraceae bacterium | reverse complement strand
TTGAATCCACTCCGAAAAGTCAATGTCCTTTTTTATTTGGAGATTTCGCAAAATTTTATTCTGTGATATCAATTTTCAGGCTGGTTTCAGTTGAATGGTTTGAGAAACCTTGGTAAGTCAAAGCCCTAACGATAAAAATATCAAGAAGATAGTTGAAACTAGTGGTTTCTTAAACCTTCGCCAAATAAAGTTTTGCTCCATTCCTTAGTTAGGGACTACAACGATTTTTCGGAGTAAGCTCAACGATTGCACGATTAAACTAAAACTCAATATCTGAAATATGTCAAAATTTAATGGCTTGTCAATTCTCCTTCTTTTAGTCATCTACTTAGCTTCCTGTAAGGATGATTCGGTTGCTCAAGAGCAACCAACAGGTAGTGACAAGGCAATACCTGTCTTTAACCAAGCCTACAATGAAAATTATGATGCGGATAAGATTTCGGATATCATTGCGGAAGCCAAAGGTGCTTATGTCTTGGTCGATCCTTTTGAAGATGATGTGCATGCCGAAGTATCTAAAATAAAAGCGCTAGGCAACGAAGTAGGCGCCTATATTAGCGCAGGTACAGGAGAAAATTGGCGCTCGGATTTTGATCTCCTAAAGCCATTTCTAGTATCTCAACAATGGGGCGAATGGGATGGAGAATATTTTGTCGATGAAACCACTACGGGTATCTTGCCCATCATGAAGGCACGGATAGATAGTATTGCTTCATGGGGTTGTGATTGGGTGGAGTTTGACAATATGGACTGGGTCTATGATGACGACTATCGGAGCACTTATGGGTTTAAGGTCACTATTGCGGAAGCCGAAGCTTACATCCAAGCACTATGTGATTATACACATCAAAAAGGGATGAAATGCATGGCAAAAAATAGGACTGAAGGCTTTGATGGTTTTGACGGGGTACTCTATGAATCTTATTCTGATGAAAAGAATTGGTGGGATGTTGAAGGCGCCAAAAGCTTTATTGCCGCAGGTAAATTGGTCATCATCAACCACTACAACGAATCTGACTGCGATGCTGTCTATCGAGAATATATGGACATCTATGGCAAAGACATCTCCTATATTTGCGAAGATGCTAACCTACAACGGTATAAACATTATAACAAAAAATGATACTATATATGCGTAGCCATTTAGGTATCATGTACATGCTGCCCACAGTAAAAATCTAAAAACTCATCGTAATAGAGTTCTTCTACTTCTTCAAAAGCCCGTATAAATGGATCTTTAGAGTCCAGTGGATTCACAGGTTCTGGTTCGATTTCTTCTTCTGCAGTAAGATTAACAATAGGTGGCAGTACTGCATTTGGGATAACTAACTCTGTATCCGGGGCGCGATGCCCCTTGAATGTCGGATTAATAAACATAGTTTTCTCTGGTTTTGAAAGACAAACTTACAAAAGAAAATCTAAATATCAAAACATATATCCTTTTTTTTTTGCATTTATAAAAACAGGAGTTTCGCTACACTACAGAGACATGCTGTCTTCCCCTTTCGGGAAAATAATACCAGCTAAAAAGGTGCCCAAAAAAAAGAAAAGCCTATCGTAAACGATAGGCTTTTTTCCTCGCATTGCTTACCCAACATTACCCCACAAATTTTAGTAAAGTTGAGTTTAGTTGATTACTTTTAATCATGATACAAATATCAAGGCTTTTAAAACATAAAAAAACACAAATTTTACACTTTGTAGAAATTTTTATCCACACATCCGAAAATAACCATCTGATTATCAAGTAACTATGATTTTTTAAATTGAATTTTGTAGTTTTTTTTTGCAAAAAAAAAGATTAAAATAATTGTTTTCTATAGGTCAACGAGACAAAAACCTTATAAAAAACCTACTTTTGCAAAAAACGAACCATGCTTTTTATCAATAACAAATTAGAAGGAGAGACCAAATGGTGGCAATACATGCTGACCATTGTCCTATCCATCATTGGGATGACACTTGGGGGCTTGCCCTTTATCGTCGCGATTACCATCGCTGCCAAATCAACCTTTCCGGAGTACACCCCAACACAAATCCAAGAGTTAATCAAAAGCATGGACTACTCCAAGTTGAGTATTGACCCTAATCTAGTCCTAGCCTTAATGCTATTACAATTTATTTTTGGGTTAGCTTTTTTATATTTGATGGTCAGGGTATTGCACAAAAAACGGTTTGAGTCGCTTATTTCCGCAAGGAATCGAGTCAACTGGAAAAAAATGCTCCTATCTTTTTTTATTTGGTTTGGACTAATGATAATATTAGAAGCCACGAGCTACCTTCTCAGTCCAGAAAGCTATCAATGGAACTTCCACCCTAGCTCTTTCTTCATGCTCTTGGTTATAGCCATTTTCTTTATTCCTTTGCAGACTTCTTTTGAAGAGCTATTTATCAGGGGCTACATCATGCCCGGTATTGGTTTAATTGCCAAAAACCGATGGATACCGATCATACTATCCGCTATTATTTTTGCAGCATTGCACGGTGCCAATCCAGAAATCCGACAATTTGGGCTATACAAGATGCTCTCCTATTATTTTTTGATAGGTGTTTTCTTTGCCATAATTGCCGTCATGGATGATGGTCTAGAAATTCCCATGGGCTTTCATGCTGCCAACAATATTTTTGCGGCAACGATAGTATCATTTAAAGGCTCGGCATTACAGACGCCCGCTTTATTCTATAATACCGATACAAACACCGATTGGATGATTCTGGGGACTGCTATTTTGATTGTATTGATTTTAGTCGTCGCCAAAAAGGTTTTGAAATGGGGAAATTGGAGCAAGCTATGGAGCAATATTTATTATCCCAACTTGGATGACGACTTAATTGCTTAGATGTTAGTGGCTAGTGGCTAGAGCGCGGGATGTCGAGACGAACGGCCGTTCGTCTGTCTAGCAATCGGGTTACTGGACGCTAGTGGCTGATGACTAAAATAAGAACAAAAAAGCTTTTTTTATCTAAATATAGGGTCATCTGGATAGTTACCAAAATTCTACCGTATATTTGCGCAAGCAAGGTGTACACTACGCCAGTCTAATCAAAAATTTTAACCATAAAATATCAGCATTATGTCAAATGCGCATTTCAAACTACCCGCCGTATATAATGAGCCCGTACTCAGTTATGCTCCCGGCTCTCCTGAAAAACTAGCTCTTAAGAAAGCATTAAAACAGGCCAAATCTCGCCAAAAGGATGTTCCGATGATCATCAATGGCAAGCGAGTTCGTACAAAAAATAAAATCAGCATCCATCCACCACATGAATTGTCGCACACACTGGGACATTACCATCAAGGGGATGCCACGCACGTCAAAAAAGCAATCGACGCTGCCATGAAAGCTAAACCCGCCTGGGAAGCGATGCCTTGGCAAGATAGAGCGGCTATTTTCTTAAAGGCTGCAGACTTACTTTCTGGCCCTTATCGCGCCAAAATGAATGCAGCGACCATGCTTTGTCAATCCAAAACGGCCTTCCAATCTGAAATAGATGCCGTCTGTGAATTGGCAGACTTTTACCGCTACAATGCAGCCTTCATGTCTCAAATCTATAATGAGCAACCAGACAGCTCCAAAGACATCTGGAATCGTATGGAATACCGTGCTTTAGAAGGCTTTATTTTTGCTTTAACGCCTTTTAACTTTACGTCCATTGCTGGAAATCTTCCTGCGGCGCCTGCTATCATGGGCAATACGGTTGTTTGGAAAGCAGCAGGCACGCAAGTTTATTCGGCTTCTGTCATCATGGAAATTTTCATGGAAGCAGGCTTGCCAGATGGTGTAATCAATTTGATTTTTGTGAGCGGCCCAGTTGCCGGAGAAGTTATCTTCAAACATCGTGACTTTGGCGGTCTCCATTTTACAGGTAGCACGAATACCTTCAACAGGCTGTGGCATACCATCAGCGAGAATGTTCCAAACTATAAGTCTTATCCTAGAATAGTCGGAGAAACTGGCGGGAAAGACTTTGTCATGGTACACCAATCAGCCGACCCTAAGACCGTATCTACTGCCCTACTCCGTGGTGCATTTGAGTTTCAGGGGCAAAAATGCTCCGCCGCTTCACGTGCTTATATCCCCAAATCTCTATGGGCAAGAGTAGAAAAATACCTAAAAGCAGACATCGAATCTATTGATACTGGTTCGCCTGAAGATTTTAGAAATTTCTTTACAGCTGTCATTGATGAGAAGTCTTACGACAAAATCACCAAATACATCAAAAACGCCAAAAAAGCGAAGTCGGTGAAGGTGATTGCAGGGGGTGAATTTTCTAAAAAAGAAGGGTATTTCATCCAGCCTACGGTTCTTTTAACCAAAGACCCTAATTATGTGACGATGGAAGAAGAAATTTTTGGACCTGTACTGACCATCTACGTCTATGATGACAAAAAATATGAACAGACGCTTGACCTTCTTGATAGCACATCTCCTTATGCTTTAACGGGTGCTATTTTTGCCCAAGACAAGGATGCCGTCGCACTTGCGTACAAAAAACTAGAACATGCCGCTGGTAATTTCTACATCAACGACAAACCTACAGGCGCTGTCGTCGGCCAACAACCTTTTGGCGGTGCTAGAAAGTCAGGTACAAATGATAAGGCTGGCTCTGTCTGGAATTTATTGAGATGGGTCTCCCCTAGAACCATCAAAGAAAATTTTAACCCGCCGACGGATTATCGCTATCCTTTTATGGCGGAAGAGTAAATTTTAAGTTTCGGTACCAATGGTTCGATCAGTATTTTGGGGAAAAAGAAGCAACTCATAAATACTGGCTTTTTTCTATTTAATGCAAGTTATGTCTTCCACTAATTGCGTAAAATAGAAGTTAATACCTGAAGTGAAGTTTGAAAAAAACGTACCTAAAACCCTGCTGAGCCCATAGCGTCGCTATGGGCTCAGCCCTTGTTCTCTCATGGAATAGGTTGCTATCAAAGATGTGGATAACTTTGTCAAAACACAGGACAAATGAAGAAATTGACAACAGAAGAGCGCCGAAGACGTCGCTTTAGTGAGAGCTTTCGTAAAGCGCGCGTAAAAGAAATTGAAAAAGGTTTGGTGCGAATATCGGACGTTAGTCGTTTGTATGAAGTAAAAATGAGTTCGATACAAGGTTGGCTAAAGAAATACGGTACTAAAGAACGACCTGGTATCATCATGGTAGAAACTACTGATGATATCAATCGTCTTAAGGCACAGGAAGAAGAGATTAAACGTCTCAAGGAGATCATAGCGGACATGCATTTAAAATCTCTGGAGACTACGGAGTATTTAGCTATAGCTAAAGAGAAACTAGGAGAAAATTTTCTAAAAAAAACAAAACCCGAGTGATGAAAAAAATGTTATCGCGTGCTTCTCAATTTGGCATCTCCAAAAAGCAAGTTTATGACTACTTTGGCATCACTCGTCAGGGAGCGACAAAGCGAATACAAAGAGAACTTGCTGAACAAGAAATGATGGGGGAAATAGAACTGGAAGTCAAAAAATATCGGCAAAATAAAGACTATCTTGCGGGCTCACGCTCCCTGTATATGAACCTAGATATCAAGCAGAATTACCACATAGGTATTACGAAATTTGAGCAGTTGATGTCAAAATATCATCTGACTATTGCGCCACTTCGCATTCGGATCGTTACAACAAAATCCTGTTTGCAAAGTTGGAACTACAGGAATCTTTTACTTGAGCCCGAATTGATGTTAAACGCTGTAAATCAAGTAGTTGTAGGAGATTTGACCTATGTATGGATAAAAAATGAACGGTATTACGTGTTTAATCTGATGGATTTGTATAGTGGTTTTTGGGTGGGGCTATCCATTGGTAAACGTATGAGAGCAGAAGAAGCGTTGGTCGCCCTTAATTCATTAATCGAGCTACGTGGAGGAGCCAATTTAAAAGGCTGTATTCACCATACCGATGGAGGTCGTCAATATTTCTCTGAAAAGTATATGGCGGTAATAAATCGTTGGGGATTAAAAACAAGTGTTGCGGGCAATGCTCTTGAAAATGGTTTTGCAGAGCAAAGAAATAGCTTTTTAAAGCATCACATATTACCAACAATAAAGAGTGGAAGCATTAAATGGTTAAAGGCTGAGTTGAAAAGAAGCTTGCAGTTTTACAACTATGAAAGGAAGCAAAAAACCTTAGGTTGGAGAACGCCAGCAGAGTTTGAAAAACTCATGATGTCTTTGCCAAAAGAAGAAAGATTACAGAAAAAGCTCTACAAATTTGGCAAGAAAAAATAGAGAGAGTGCCAACGATTAGAGAAAAATACTAAACACTTGTAGCGTTTTTGGGTTTTAGAAGGCATAGACCCCGTGAAAATAAAACTAAAAAGAAGGAACCCCAAAAAGTTTAGGGTTCCAAAACCGTGCTTCATTTTCGCAGGGCCGAAACTATTCCTGACAGGTTGCTCCCCAGCAGAGCCTGTTTCCGCTTCGTTTCGGGCTACTAAAGTAAAGATTAATTATTTTTTGTAACTATTTAGGTAGGGCATATTTTTGCCACAAAATGCCCTTTTTGCGCCTGTTTTTGCTATTTTTTTATCACGTAGCCTAGCTACGCTTCAAAAAAAATAGCTTCAACATACACAAAAAT
>CAMZKG010000254.1 GCA_947311105.1 uncultured Saprospiraceae bacterium | reverse complement strand
TCAACGGTTTAGCGGATTCAACGGTTTAGCGGATTCAACGGTTTAGCGGATTCAACGGTTTAGCGGTTTAGCGGTTTCAACGGTTTAGCGGTTTAACGGATTCAACGGTTTAGCGGTTTAACGGACTCAACGGTTTAGCGGTGGATTCAGTTGAACGATTTAACGCTTGCGCAATTGAACAAAATACTTTTACTTGTTATTCAACCGTTTCAATAAGACCAATAAGTTTTTAGGATCCGTATCATCTGGCGCTGGCGCAAAATAGCCATCTTTTTTGACGATATATTCGCTTGGCACCCCTTTCACTTTAAAATCTCTAACTACGGGACTTGATTTACCTGCATACAAATGCACCCCAGTATATCCCCTTGTGCGTAAGGTTTGCTTCCAAATTTGCTCATTGCCATCTATCGAGATGGTGACAAAGACAATATCTTTATTAGAAGATTCTGCCTTTGCTTTTTCCAACCGGTCTAATTTTTCTAGACAAGGCTTACACCAAGAAGCCCAAAAATCAATATAAACCACCTTCCCAGCAAACTGCTTGAGTGTATTATTGCCGCCATCAATATTCGGTAAAAAGAAATCAGGGGCTTTTTCTCCATAAAACAAAGAAATATCTTTATAGATGACTTTATCAATTTTATTCAAAAAAGGACTTTCGGGGTATTCACTCAAAAACTCTTCAAAAAGCATCAAGGTTTCTTCATCTCCCTTTCGGACAGCATCTATAATAATTTCCGAAAGGAGATACTCCTGCGCTCGCCCCTGCTCCATTGCTTGCGCCAAACGATAACAGGTCTGCGCCCTTGGATTGCCTTCTGTTAGCGATGCCGTGTATAGATTATTGAGTATGAGATAGTTACGATAATAATCGCTATTTACTTCTCCCGAAGGAAGCGCATCCAAATGAAAATAATTGGTCTCGATTTTCTCCCTTTTCGCATACAGCAAAGCATACGACAATAGCCCATAATGCAAAAAACCATCAATCTCACTTCTCAAGAAACTTTGAAAATCTGGCGTCGCTTTCGCAAATTGTGGCCCATCAAACAGAAGCTTCATCTTTGCCTGCTTGGCTTCCAATTTTTGCCGATACTCATCAGGATGATACAAGTGCATATACCCTTCTATTTGGGTACTGTACGGAAATTGATGCCCCAAAATCCGATAATACTGCTTATCAAATTCTCGTATCGGCGGCTCAATCTTATAATACTCCTGGAGCAAATAATTATCGGATCCACCGTCTCCACTGAAATTCGTACCACTCGGAAATATCATCGCATCCGCATCCAAATATATGGCTGCTCCAGGCGATAGGTACAATTTCAAATACATCCCATCCACGCCTAGTACGGCCATTTGCGGATAAGTAATATCCACATCTACACTAAACATACCCTTTTGATACAACGGAATGGCTTGCTTCTCAAACTCCCCGAAGGACTTGTCGGGATATAGAAATATCTCTCTGATGGAGCGTGCATCCTTAATAACTCCTTCGATCTTAACAACAGCGGCGAAGCTATTTTGAACAACAAAAAAAAGAATAACGAACGTAACGATAAAACGAGACATGAGTGTATTGGCGGTTTGTAGAATTGGAGAAAAATGAAGGGACTGCAAATTTAAAAAAATTTAACGATTTTATTAGAGAAATATTCTTTATTTAAGTTTCGGTACTAAAGCATAACGGTATTGGGATAGATTGGCTTTATGCATGCTTAATTTTTGGGGGTACGGGTAAAAGATAAAGGATTTCAAGGGTTTACAAAACCTTGGCCATTTTCTATAAGAATGGTTCGGTAAAAGCGGATAATGCCTATAACCACGAGCGTTAAACCCGTACACCGTTAAACCCGCTAAACCCGTACACCGTTAAACCCGTTAAACCGCTACACCCGTTACCCCCCCCCCTTTTTGGGCTAGACTCAACATTTATTATTGCAAAATGCTCAAAAAACCCGATATTTGTTTCCCCATTCATACATTCAAACGCGACAAATGATAAAAACAGATATTTTAGTCCTAGGTGCAGGCGTTGCTGGCTTAACTTTCGCCATCAAAATGGCTCGAAAACACCCCGAAAAACGAGTAATGGTCTTAACCAAAACCATAAAGGGCGAAAGTAACACCAAGTATGCCCAAGGCGGTGTGGCCGCTGTCTGGAATAAAGCCGTAGATAATTATGAAAAGCATATTGAGGACACACTCGATGCAGGCGATGGACTGTGCGACAAGGATATTGTCAAAATCGTAGTCACCGAAGGCCCCAAACGCGTAAAAGAACTCATCAAATGGGGCACTCGCTTTGATAAAAACAAAAATAAGAAATACGACCTGGGGAAAGAAGGTGGGCATGGAGTCAATCGAATTTTACACTATAAAGACTTGACGGGATGGGAGATACAACGCGCCCTTTTAGCGGAAGCGAAATCCCTAAAAAACATCAAAATCAGAGAGCATTATTTTGCACTTGAGATCATCACGCAACACCATCTAGGGCATTATGTCAATCGAGTGACGCCTGACATTGAGTGCTATGGCGTTTATGTCTTGGACAAAAAAACAAAGAAAACCAAGACAATTTTGGCAAAAATTACCATTTTGGCAACAGGTGGCTCGGGGCAGATTTATCGTAGCACCACCAACCCCGTGGTCGCTACAGGTGATGGTACGGCCATGGTCTATCGAGCCAATGGGCGTGTCGCCAATATGGAGTTTGTACAGTTTCATCCTACGGCCTTATATAACCCTGCTGGAGAGAATCCATCTTTTTTGATTTCGGAAGCGGTACGGGGTTTTGGAGCAGTCCTAAAAACGCAGGACAAGAAAGAATTTATGCAAAACTATGATCGGCGAAAGTCTTTAGCTCCGAGAGATATTGTCGCTAGAGCCATCGATAATGAGATGAAAAAACGGGGTGATGATTTTGTGTATTTAGATTGTACGCATTTGGATATGGATGCGTTTAAGGCGCATTTTCCAACCATCTATGACAAGTGCCTATCTATCGGGGTCGATGTGGCAAAGGATTATATTCCAGTGGTGCCTGCTTGTCATTACATGTGCGGCGGAGTCAAAACCAATAAAAATGCCCAATCTTCCATCCATCGCCTTTATGCTGTTGGCGAAACAACTAGCACTGGCTTGCATGGCGCCAATCGTTTGGCATCTAATTCTCTACTTGAAGCCATGGTCTTTGCACATCGTGCCTACAAACATGCTTCTAAGGTAATAGATGACTACAAATTCCAAACAGGCATTCCAGATTGGAACGCAGAAGGCACCACCGAGCCCAAAGAATTGGTCTTAATCACCCAAAGCATGAAGGAACTCAAGGAAACCATGAGTGCCTATGTCGGGATTGTACGCACGGATGTTCGACTAAAAAGAGCACTGGATCGACTTCACCTTCAATATTTGGAGACCGAAAAACTGTATGCTGAAACTTCGCTTTCTCCACAGCTTTGCGAACTCCGAAACTTAATCACCGTCGCGTACCTTACCACAAAATCCGCTTCTATGCGCAAAGAAAGCCGTGGCTTGCATTACACCACAGACCATCCCAAAAAACAAGGGTTTATTGAAGAGACTATTTTGTAACTCGCCTGCGCACATCGAATTGTGCTTGATTCTTTGTTCAATTAAAAATTTCTTTTGCTTGTCTTTTTGGCGAAAGCCCACCACTCCTACCTGGAAGAATCACACCTGATTGTTCATCCTTGAACAATGGTTCGGTAAAAAACAATACTCCGACGTAGCCTGCCACGCCTCCGACGTCTTCCTTGATTAAGGCAAAATTTGAAGGTATTTGAATAAAAAGAAACCCCTACCAAAAGTCTTCAAATTTCACCTTACTCAGCGTCAGAAGTTTCCGACGTGACCC
>CAMZKG010000253.1 GCA_947311105.1 uncultured Saprospiraceae bacterium | reverse complement strand
GACTCAACCAGCGAAGTCCGAAGGACAAGCGACTCAACCAGAGAGCGAAGCGAACGACTCAACTCTCTCAACTCTCTCAACTCAAATCATCATTTCCGTAAGGTCACGTAAAGCCTGCAAAATTTCAGGTTCATCTGTCAAAGGCTCCACGATAGCGACATGCGTAGCAAGGCGTTTGGGGAGACCAGATTCAATGAGCTTGGCGGCATCGACCAGCAGTCTTGTAGAAACGGTTTCAGTGAGTCCAAGTTCGGTCAGATTTCTAATTTTTTCACCGATTTTGACCAAAGATTTAGCATCTTTAGGGTTGATATTTGTCTCTTTTTGTAGGATTTCTTGTTCTACGGTGGGCTTGGGATGATCAAAGCTCATGGATACAAAACGCTGACGGGTAGAAGGCTTTAATTCTTTAAAACCCTTTTGGTAGCCCGGGTTATAGGAAGCCACCAACAGAAAGTCTGGATGTGCCTGAATTTCTTCCCCTAATTTGTCAATAAACAAAACTCGACGATAATCGGTCAAGGAGTGAATCGCAACGATAATGTCTGGGCGAGCTTCCGCGATTTCATCCAAATAAATAATAGCACCTTCTCGAACGGCTTTAGTTAATGGGCCATCTTGCCAATGAGTCTCCGTGCCTTTTAGGATATACCGTCCTATCAAATCAGTTGCGGAAGTTTCTTCGTGGCAAGCGACCGTGATGATAGGTTTGTCAAGCTTAAAAGCCATGTACTCGATGAACCGAGATTTTCCGGTTCCTGTAGGCCCTTTTAGAAGGAGTGGAAGCCGATTTTTATACACGTGCTCAAAAACTTCAATCTCGGCGCCGATGGCCTTGTAATATGGTTCGTTTTTTATTTTCATTTGTTTTTTTATTTCAAGTAAGCAGCCAGTGAGCGAAGCGAACGACTCAACCAGCGAGCGAAGCGAGCGTCTCAACCAGCAAAGCCCGCAGGGCAAGCGTCTCAACCAGAGAGCAAAGCGAACGCCTCAACCAACGAGCGAAGCGAGTGCTTCAACCAACGAGCGAAGCGAGTGCCTCAACTAACGAGCAAAGCGAGTGACTCAACCAGAGAGCGAAGCGAACGACTCAACCAGCGAACGAAGTGAGCGTCTCAACTCTCTCAACTCAAAAAAAATGGTCCGTCACAAAATAACGCAACGAACCATTTTTTTATCATTGCAAAAATCAATTAGTTATTTAATGCTTCGTAGTCATCATCAGTTCTCAAAGCTTCATCAGTAGGCAATCCAAATTTGATGAAGTTGATGATAAAGTAAGTGATACCAATTGAAAATAACGTGGCACAAATAATCAATACAAAAAAGTGTGGTTTTGTGGCATTGGCAGCAATCATAAAGTCTTTGCCAGATAGGCGCTCAATGTAAACCTGAACAATACCTGCTACCGCAAAAGAAATAGACATGCCGAGCATCCCAATATTGGATAACCAATAGGCCAAATGTCCAGTTCTATTGTCATAAATTTTACGTCCTGTCATCTGTGGCATGGCATAAGAGATCATGGCAAAAACCAAGGAGCCATAAGCGCCCCAAAAGGCTAAGTGACCGTGGCTAGCCGTAATCAAAGTACCATGTGTGTGCAAGTTGACTTGTGGAAGCGTATGAGCTAAACCTAATAAGCCAGCTCCCAAGAAAGAAACAATTGCCGTACTCAAGGTCCAAGTTACCGCCAATTTGTTGGGGTGTTTCTTATTCCCTTTTCGATACATTTGTAGGGCAAAAATGGTCATTCCTAAGAAAGCCAAAGGCTCTAAAGCAGAGAAAATACCACCGATAAGCAACCAGTATTCAGGAACTCCTGTAAAGTAGTAGTGGTGACCTGTGCCTAATATTCCCGAAAGGAAAGTTAAACCAACAATCAAATAAAGCCATTTTTCGATAATTTCTCTATCGACACCCGTTAGTTTGATCAACAAGAAGGCCAAAATACCCCCCATAATCAACTCCCAGACACCTTCTACCCATAGGTGAACAACCCACCATCTGAAGAAAGAATCCATACTAAGATTGTCAAAGAAAATCATACCTGGTAGATACAAAAGTCCTGCCGCTGCTAGCCCCATGGTGAGTACCCAAGCAGTTGTAGTTTGTTTTTTACCCTTTAGTAAGGTGAGTAAGATGAGTAAAATAAATCCCACGACATCAATGGCCACTAAGAAATCTAATTCTCTTGGAATTTCTAAAAATTTGCGGCCTTCCCACCAGCCTACATGAAAGCCAGCAATGGCAATGACCCCAACGATAGCGAGTGCCCAGAATTGGAGCATGGCGAGTTTGGGAGAGATAATTTCCCGTTCGGCTTCTTCGGGGATGATGTAGTAGGCGGAGCCCATAAATCCCGAAAGAATCCAAACAACTAGTAGGTTTTTGTGAACAGCCGATGCCGTATTGAATGGGATTAGTCCGTGTAATCCATCATAGCCCATATGGGCAAATCCCATGATGAATCCATAAACAATTTGAAGAGTCAATAGCAACATACTCAGTCCGAAGAAATAGTAAGCTATTTTTTGTGATTTATATTTCATTTGTTTTAATTTTTCTGGTAAAGAGATTATTTTATCGTGGGTTCTGCTGGAAATCCATTTAGGTTCATCTCACCTACCCATTTGAAAAAAGCAACCAACCCTTCGGCTTCTTTGTCCGTGAAGTTGTATTCGACCATGTGGCGACCATTTGGGGCCCAACCACCATTTTTGAAATTAACCGCCGCTTTGATGTAGTCAGGGCCACGTCGGTCATAAACTTTGGTTAATTCGGGGGCATAATAGGCGCCTTCTCCCATGATAGTATGGCAGCCCATACAGTTTTTGTCATCCCAGATGGTACGTCCGAGTAATACTTCTTCTGTAATGTTTTCTGGATGGGTATTGGCGGGTAGCCCCGAAACAACGGTGTCGTACGATAATCCTAAAAAGATTAGCGCAAACAGCAATGTACCACCCAGAAAGAAGATTTTCGCTTGTTTTTTTGTTAGCATAATTCACTGGTTTTAATGTTTAAAGAGACTATTTGGTCTCTTTTTAATTTGAATGCAAGTTACTGACAATTAAGGATGTGGCAGATGTTGAAAGTAAGTAGGGCGGCTGATTCTAGTTGGTTTAGCACATGACAAAAGTCATTAGGTGGGCGGGCTTGTCAATATTGAGTCCTTGAGCTCCTTGGTTTCATTTGAACAATTGAGCGATTGCACAATTGAACACTTGTCTTTTCAGAGCAGCTCAATATTGTACCATCAAGATACGTTGCAGTTATAGACAAATTCCTGTCGCTTATCAATTTTTTAGGTGTTAGTGATGGATTTTCGTTATTTTTGCTTTAGAAATTTGAGATTATGTTGTTGAAGACAAGTTGGTTAGTTGCGTTTTCTGTTGCGCTTTTGTTTTTATTCACTGGTTGCTTTGAGATAGTAGAAGAAGTGACTATTCATGAAAATGGCTCTGGCAAGGCAACTATTACACTGAATATTAGCCAAAGTAAGACTCGGCTAGCGTCTATTATGTTGATGGATAGCATCAATGGCTATAATGTGCCGACTGAAGCAGAGATACGCAGGCACATCAAGGAGCTTGCGCAAAAAATTAAAGAGACAAAGGGGGTGTCTAAGGTCTCTACGGTAATTAATTTTGATGATTACATCTTTTCGCTCTCGTGCCATTTTGCGACAGTAGAAGCTTTAAATAAGGTCTTGTCAAGTATTAGCAGCAAAAAGGATGCGGCTATGATGGCCAAAAAGAAGCCTTTCTCTTTCGATAAAAATAGAAAAATATTTAGTCGAAACTATCATTACAACATCGCTTCGGAGTTTAAAAAGATAAAGCGAGATGACCGTGAAATACTAGACGGCGCATCGGTGACGACGATTTATCGCTTTGACAAGCCCGTTTTGTTCACCAAAAATAAGGACTCTAAGGTCTCCAAGAGCAAAAAGGCAGTATTTTTGAAGGTGTCTGCTGAAGACCTTGTAAAAGGTCGAAAAAATATAAAAAACCAAATTCAATTAGGGAAATAGCTTTCTCAAAAACAAAACCAAATGAAGAAATTAATGCTACTGTCACTAGTATGGCTAGTGAGTTTGTCAACCTATGCTCAAGATTTATTGTCAAAAATTCCTAAAGATGCCGTGTTTGTAGGTGTGTTGAAAGGTGAAAAGCTATTGGAGCAGGTGCCTGAAGAAAAGCTGGAGAGCTATCATATCACCAGCAAACTCTTTGATGAATTTAAGGAGATGTCGTCTTTTAAGGATATGGGGATTGATTTGCATCAAAATTTCTATCAATTCGTCTCCGTGACGGACAGTGTTGGCTACAGTTGCTTTTTGGTGCCTTTGCAATCTGCCGACAAGTTCGAAAAAATGGCAGCATCACTTTATGAAGTCGTTCAGGTAGGTGAGTATAAGGGAATAGAGAGCCGTTGGGGGGCCATCTTTTGGGATCAATCAGTCGCCCTTTATATCTTTTCTTTTGGGGAATCTACGCGATTTGATTACGGCATGATAGACTATGATCGTCGAGCACAAATTGAAGAAGAAGTGGCGGTGGAAGAAGAAGAGATGGTGGAAATCGAAGATTCTTATGAACTTGTAGAAGAGTCTAATCCTTGGGATTTTGACCAGTATGACGTGCTTGAAAAGGTGGTCACCGTTTTGGATGATAAAGAAAATTTATTGGCTGGGAAGGCTATTTTTGAGCGGAGTTGTGCGGCTTGTCACCTACGTGATGGTGGTGGCTTGATAGGGCCGAATCATACCGATGATTATTGGTTGCACGGTGGTAGCTCAAGCGAAATATTTCATACAATTACTAATGGAATACCTGGCAAAGGTATGGTTTCTTGGAGAAGTTCGCTTTCGCCAAAAGAGATTCAGCAGGTGATGAGTTATGTGCGGGGGCTTCATGGTACTACTCCCAAAAACGCTAAAGAGCCGCAAGGCGTTTTTTATGATCGTAGCAAAGAATCCAAAAAAATGCAGAAGGCTTCTCTTGATGAGAAAGTGGCGTTCTTGATGCAGGATTGTCAGCTTACGGGGATTGATAGAAGGGAGTACCGAAGAGGAATTAGAAGGTTTTTAGAAGATTTGGAGTATGGACCAGAAGCGGAAATAGTAGAAGTAGAAGAGTTAGAAACAGAAGAAACAGAAAACGGAAGCTTTGTAAAACCTCCTTTGAAAGTTGAAAAGCCAAAGGTTACTAGAAGGGAGCTCATTAGAGTTTTTGGGAAATACGTGCTTTCTAATAAGTCAATTCAAAACTCGATGGCATTTAATCAGAGTTACTTGAAAAATAGAAATAAAAAAGCGGTGGCGTCTGCGTGGACATCTAGTTATGGAGAATTATATGCTCGTATGTTGGGCTTAAACGATATGCCTTCTTATGGCTATCCTAGAGGGATGATGGGAGGCATGTTTAAAATCGTTCAAAAAATGAAGACTTCAGATGTCGCAGGGGTAAAATCCCTTACAGCTAATTTATTTTTGAAGAAGAATGTAGCCGAAATGGAAGTCTTGGCGGAGATGTCAGATGAAATGGCAGGTTATACGAAGCAGATGTCTCAACAAAAGTTTAATAAAGATTTCTTTCGCTATTTTGATGGAGATAAGGTCATGGGATATTGGGGCGTTGCTGTAAATGTTGAAAATACCATTGATGGATACCCGAAGATGGTCAGCTCTATACTGCAGAAAATAATGCCCGAGCAAAAAGAAGAAGCCGCTTTGGGCACAGAGTTTATTTCCATTTTATTAGATGCAGAAGAGATAGGCGAATTGGTGAATGGGGATTTGATGATGGTTGTTTCGGATGTCATTGAAAAAGAAGTAAAATATATGAGCTATGAATATGATGATGATTTTAATGCGACTAAAGTTGAAAAGACAAGAACAGAACCAATGCCTGAGTTTTTGATGATGATGTCCACAGATAAATTGAGCTTTTTTAGAAAGGCTATGAGACTTGGTGCAAAGCATGGTCTAATCAATCTAGTCAGTAATGGTCTGTATAAATTGGAGACTAAAAGCTCTAAATTGCCGCTGGAACTGTATGTCGTTTTGAAAGATGATATTTTATTTATAGCTTCGTCAGAGTATCAGGCTCGTGATATTGCTAATGGCAAAAAATTAAAAATGTCGCGTAAGCATAAAAGAAAGACAAAAAATAAGAATGGAATTTTTTATGCCAATAATGACGCTATCATAAATGCGATTCCTTTTGATTTGATGTCTCCTAGCGAAAAGGTGTATTTAGATTATTTTCATTCTAATTTTAAAGATATGGAAATTTCTTCCTATAAAATTAAAAATAATGTAGTCAAAACTAAAGTGTCTGTGCACACCAGTGGCGCCGGTAAGAATGCGCTGGAATCCTTTTTTGGCATGATAGATCAATTTTTTATTGACTGATGATTAGGAGAGTTGGGATTTGGTCCTTTCGGGGATTTTTAGTATTGTTGATCGTTGCATTATCCGTTTATTGGTGGAGATATGGTCGCTCTGAGAAGGCGATGATTAAAATTCCAAAAACGGCTAATGCATTGATTAGCATAGATTTACGTAAGATGGAACAGACTGTTTTTTGGGATGCCATTTATCATCCTTTGGCTTATTGGGATGACGCTAGCGATGATGGCGACGACGATGATACACCTTCTATGGGGTTTTCATATCCAAAGCGCATCACCTTTTTTGTGATGGAAGGCGCCGATGATGCCTTTTTTAGTCAGCCGATTGCTATCAAAAGCAAAGACTTTCAGCAGTATGTGGATACACTTGTTCGCAGAGATGAATGGGAACTGTTGGGGCGAAATTTTATTTTTGATACTCAAAAGCAGTTATTTTATTTGTGGGATGCTAGTCGAGTGGGGGTGGCTTTCGCCAAAAGAGCACAGGCTGATTTTGTGCAAACTACGCTAGGTAATTTGTTGAAGGAGCAGGATGGGGATATACTGTCTGATGACCTTTCGGAAAAAATAAATCAGGGTGAGCACCATTTTGTAATTTGGCGAAAGCAAAGTGAATGGACTCAGAATGAACCTGTGGTTTTGTATGGATATTTTGAAAAAGGTGCGATGGTGATTCAGGGAGAAATTTCGTCTAACTACTCTTTCCTAGAAAAGAATGAATTCTTTGAAAATACCGATACAGATATTTTGACCGTTTCAATGAATTTGAACAAAAATAATTTTTCCTTTTCGGAATCACTACGGAGGAGTTTTCAAAAAACGACTCATTTAGAATTGGATTCCTTTTTTCGATATTCGACAGGAGAGATTAATCTCAAAGTGCCAAGGATGGAGACCCAGATAGACTCCATAATTACCTATGAGTACGATGATGATTTTAATAAAGTAGAAAAAGTATCCACTCAAGAAATTGTTGCGCCTGAAATCATTGCGCAGCTTGCGAATAAAAAAAATGAGCTTTATGGGTACTTTAGGCGTAGAGGGGTTGTAAAAGATCTCGACGAAAAATCACGCTTTGTCGGGTTGCCATTTGTAGAGATGGATGCCATTGCTAAAGGGGAGCAATTATTCTTGACTACAGGGGCTACAAATGAAAAAGTACAAATAGATACTAATTTTTTAAAAATTAATGTTAATTGTAGTCAGTATCCACAGATGTTGAAATTCCTTCCTTTTCAGGTAGATAGCACGCAATTTGCTAAGCTTGATGGACTCTTGCTTTGCGCAAGCCAAAAGTCCCCTTCCCCAAAAATCAAACTCCTATTCAAATTGATAATGAAAAATCAACAAAGGAATATGCTTGGCGTATTGGCAACTATGCGCTAAATTTTTGGCCATCTTTAGGACTTTGGAGCTCACAATTGTTGCTGTGAGACTGTGACACCAAGTAATTTACACTATGTCTAACTTATATCAAGAAGAATATGATAACACAAGCTATTTTTTGTAACTTTTTTAGTATATTTTAGCAGCAAATATTTTCTTGTTAAGTTACGACCTGCGTCTTTAATCTGTACAAAGAAGAAAATGATGGCTCAAGTTGCATTCAGGTACTAGCCCGTCGCAAGGTATCAATGGCACTTAGAAAAGTCCCTGGTATTGACTTGTTAATCAAGAATCTTGCCTATTCGGTGAGTAGGTGTAAGTCTTCTTTCAAGACGACTAGATTTGCGCATCATTTTGACAAAACTAGTAAGATGCTAGTTATGACAAAGAAATGATTGGCTTTTATGGTGTTTTTTTAAAAGGAAATACTTTAGGTGTGGTGTTTGGGCTCAAGGACTCTTAACCAATTAATAATCAAAATATTCGTAATAATTACCGAATTTCTAAGAATAATAACTATATTTGCCTGTAGCATTGTTTCCAGATTCACTCCATCATTATTTTCGCAAGAAAATATTTCATATTTTAGTATAGATACATTTTTTCACCCAGCATCTTTCTATGAGATGCTAATCTATATCGTTTTTTCTCGCAAGAGAGCACTACTCACTATTGAAAAACATGATATAGGTAAATTTTAAAATCTTGTAATATGAAAAAGTTATTTTTGTTTTTTTTGTTGTTCGGCATATCACTATCAGCCACTGCTCAAGTAAATTACACCGCCAATAACCAAGTCACGCCTTATGCTGGGGATTTTCGTCCTGGTGTTAATTTTGATTACACCCCTCCTTGGACTCCAATCGACCAAGCTAATATTGCTGCTGGTAATCCGAGTCTAGGATTGCTAGGTCTGGGTGCAAAAACTACACGAGTTGTCAGCCTCAGTGAAAATTTTGTTGAGAATTGGGGATATGACTTCGAAATCAATAATGTTCAACACTTTCAGGGTTTAGGATTGGATGAATTAACTGCGATAGTTGGTTTTCCTGCGGAATGGCATCGTGATCAGAGTTATTACTGCAGCTCTAGTGATCCAGACCACATTTACTGTGCAAATGATCCATACACTTGGGATTGAAAATCAGGTCTATTTGCAAATCTATACACCCCCATCTGGGATGGTGGCGCCAATGGAACACCCTATAATGATGATAATTACCTAGCTGCTTACATCTATAAAATGGTTACAAATTATAAGGACCATGTCAAGTTTTGGGAAATCTGGAATGAGCCTGGTTTTGACCATTCTTATGTTCAAGGGTGGCAATCACCAGGTAGTCCTAATAATTGGTGGGATAATGATCCTTCTCCATGTGTGAACCATTTTAAGGCGCCCATCCAGCACTATATCCGTACACTTCGCATTTGCTATGATGTCATCAAAACTGTTGATCCTGATGCATATGTAACATTACCCAATGTAAGTCATGAAAGTTTTTTGGATGCCATTTTGCGCAATACAGACAACCCAAATCAAGGAGAAATTTCTGCCGAATACCCCCTTGCTGGAGGAGCATATTTTGATTGCATAGCTTTTTCTTCTTATCCTGACATCGATGGTAGTGTCCGATCCTGGAATGCCAACACCAACGAATGGGAGTATCACCGTAATTCCGATCAGGCAGCACAAGGTATTGAAAAAATCAAGAATATATACCAAAATCGATTAGTACTTTATGGCTACGATGGAACAACTTACCCCAAGAAAGAATGGATTTTGTCTGAAGTCAATGCACCCAGAGTGGCTTTTGGCCCAGGAACTATGGCAAGCGATGAGTTACAAGTTAATTATGTTACCAAAGCGCTCGTCGTCGCTCAACGCAATGATATTCGTCAAATGAATTTTTATCAGCTATCAGACAGAAGAAAAGAAAACCAAGCTACGAGTGAATTTGATTTGCTTGGCATGTACAAAAACTTAGTTAACACGACGCCCTACTTAAGTGCTATCAAAACCAATGAAGGTATTGCCTTTACAACGACTAATCACTTCATCAACGGCACCACCTTTGATGAGTCCCAAAGTGCGGCAATGAATCTGCCTACTAACGTAGATGGCGCAGCATTTTTTGACCCCCAAAATAATAATTACAAGTATGTTGTTTGGGCAAAAACTACTGGAGACCTTTCGGAAAATGCAAGTGCAACTTATTCATTTCCAGCAAGTTTTGGACTTGCATCTTTAACTAAATTTGAGTGGGATTTTTCGGAATCGAATTATGCTAATACAATCTCTCCTGATGACATCGCTTTAACGGGGAGACCTATCCTACTTGAGGCGTCATCTAACCCTAATGCCCCATTATCCATCACTTGTCCACCTAATCAAACCATTATAGGTAGTGTTGATAGCGTACTTTTAGATTGGCCTTTGCCTACAGCCACTACTAGTTGTCCCAATGATAGCCTTACATTTATCCAAACATCAGGACATCCACTAGGGACCATATTGACAAGTTCAAGCATCGAAACCATTTCTTATACGGTTTCTGATTCGTGTAACAATTCGGGCACCTGCCAATTTACCGTAACAGCATCTGTCCCCCAACCTAGTATTAGTATTCAATGCCCACCTGACACAGTAGTGATACTCCTACCACCAGGTCAGACCGACACAGCTTACCTGTGGGATCCAAATGACATTGTCCTTTCAGCCAATTGTGGTACATTATCTTTCACCCAAATTGCAGGTCCAGCACTTGGCACCAAATTGCCAGTAGGCGTTTCACAAGTTACCTATTTGGGGTTGGCTACAGGATGCCAAGACTCCTTGACGATATCCGCATCATGCAACTTTTCTATTTTTGTTTTTTCGACACCCAATCCAACACTATCCGTCAGTTGCCCTAGCGATACGATCATCATTGGTTCTGATACAGAAGTAACTTTAGATTGGGACTTACCAACCGCCACTTCTATATGCACGAATTCAGATATTGTGACAATCACACAAGATTTTGGCCCTGCACCTGGCACTACTTTTAATGATTTTGTGGATTTTAATATTGGCTATTCTTTCTTTGATAGCTGTGGTGATTATTCAGCCTGTTACTTTAACGTAATTGGTCAATTAACCGTTGATACGCCCCAAATAAATATGGTTTGCCCACCTGACACAACCATCGAAGTACCAGCTGGTAGTTCTGGAAAAACAATTGAGTGGGATTTGAACAATATCCAAATATCAACCAATTGTGGTAGCCCCCAGATTCTACAAACCGAAGGCATTCCCAATGGTGGTTTCTTTCCCGTTGGTACTTCTGACATTGAGCATCTAGGCTTAGCACTTTATGATCATTATTCAGTGGTGACCAATACTTGCTCATTTGAGATAACCCTAAAAGAAGTTGTTAACAATAACAATCTTGCTAATTTTGAGCTATTTCAACTGTATCCGAACCCAACTTCTGAGTGGTTGCAGGTTGATATTCAAGCCGCTGCATCTCCACAAGTTATCATCGAAATTTTGAATCTGCAAGGGCAAGTCCTGCTTTCGCAAAAACATGTTTTCTCAAATGGCCGACTACACACATCCTTAGATTTGAATAAAATTCCTTCTGGGGCTTATTTAGTAAAAGCAAAAACAAACAAGCAACTTGCACTAAAACCATTTACTGTTTTGAAGTAAAAGATATTATGCTGTTCGGATATGCTTGTTTTGGGAGTAGCGCCAAGCTAAGTGTATCTGAACAGCAAAAAATCAAATGTAGCCATGCCCATTTTCAAGAATTTGATGATGTGGCGTATAAGGTGGTAAGTAGGGTGGGGGATTTGGTGGATTAACCTTTTGGGCATCTCTTCTCTGATAGTAAGATTAGTTGAATCAAAAAATTAAAAAATAATGACAGTAAATGATTTTCACCAAGCGATGAAGGATTATGGCAATGAGTTACTTGCCAAATATGGGTTGGATGACTGCATAAAGACATGTGGGCAATTCAGGTCAAATAAGAACCTTACATTTTGTCTTAAATTCCGTGATCATATACAGAATACCAGATGTGATTTGGGAGATAACCAGAAAAAAAGTATGCAGATAATCAAATTGCTCCACTTTTTCGAGCCTATTATCGGAGTCTATACAGACAAAAAACATCGTCCACTTTCTAATTACATAGCAGAAGATGAACGATCGTATTTAAAGGAAGCAAAAAAAGAATTGCAACAATTTTTTGATACTCAACTAACAGAAAGCCCTTTTGGGGCTCAACTCATTCGGCTTATGAGATAATCATATTGCATAAATACTGTAAAAGATTTGCTGATGGTTAATTTGCATCAGCCCAAAATTTTTGGCAGTCCATAAAAAAAAGCCCTTCCAGAAATTTTCCGAAAGGGCTTCAATATCATCTTCTTTAACCAATCATTCCGTTACACCGGAGACTAATAAAGATACTGTATTATTCAAAACTTCTATAAAGCCTGTGGCAATGTTAATTTTTAGAGACTCCCCGTTTTCTTTGTCCACTCTCACTACACCTTCGCCTAGTGCTGCCACCAAAGGAGCGTGATTGTCCAAAATCTGAAACAGTCCATCCATTCCCGGAAGGGTCAACATCTTAGCCTTGCCTTCAAAAATCGGCTTATCTGGAGATAAAATTGCAATATCCATTCTTTATTCGTTTTATGCTTCAGCTTCCGCCAATAATTTCTTACCTGCTTCGATGACATCGTTAATGTCTCCTTTCAAGTTGAAGGCTGCTTCAGGGTACTCATCCAACTCGCCATCCATAATCATGTTGAATCCTTTGATGGTATCTTCGATAGGTACTAACACACCCTTTAGCCCTGTAAATTGTTCTGCTACATGGAAAGGCTGAGACAAGAAACGCTGTACACGACGTGCCCGGCTTACCGCCAACTTATCTTCGTCAGACAATTCATCCATTCCTAAAATGGCGATAATGTCTTGTAGTTCGTTATATCTTTGAAGCAAACGCATCACTCTTTGAGCTGTGTCATAGTGCTCATCACCGATGATGGCTCTATCCATGATTCTAGAAGTAGAATCCAATGGGTCAATCGCTGGGTAAATACCCAAAGAAGCAATCTTACGGGATAGTACCGTGGTTGCATCCAAGTGAGCAAATGTAGTCGCAGGTGCTGGATCCGTCAAATCATCCGCAGGCACATATACCGCTTGTACAGACGTAATAGACCCACGTTTGGTAGAAGTAATCCGCTCTTGCATCAATCCCATCTCTGTCGCCAAAGTAGGTTGATATCCTACCGCCGAAGGCATCCGACCTAATAAAGCCGACACTTCAGATCCCGCTTGCGTAAAACGGAAAATATTATCAACAAAGAAAAGGATATCACGACCACCAGTAGGATCATTCAAATCTCCATCACGGAAATATTCTGCCATCGTCAAACCAGACAACGCTACACGTGCACGTGCTCCTGGCGGCTCGTTCATCTGACCAAATACCAATGTCGCTTTAGATTCTTTTAGTGCATTGTGATCGACTTTCGTCACATCCCAGCCACCTTCTTCCATATCATGGTTAAAAGCTTCGCCATATTTGATTACGTCAGATTCCAAAAACTCCCGAAGCAAGTCATTTCCTTCACGAGTTCTTTCTCCGACACCAGCAAAAACAGAGATCCCTTCGTAGGCTTTCGCAATGTTATTCACCAATTCCATGATTAATACCGTCTTACCTACACCGGCACCACCAAACAAACCAATCTTTCCACCTTTCATATAAGGCTCGATCAAGTCAATTACTTTGATACCCGTAAACAATACTTCCTTAGAAGTACTCAAATCTTCATATCTAGGTGGGTCGCGGTGGATGCTAGCCCATTTACCGGTATCAACATCTCCAAGTCCATCTACAGCTTCACCGACCACATTAAACAAGCGCCCTTTGATGGCTTCACCAACAGGCATAGAAATTGGCTTTCCTGTATCAATCACGTCCATATTACGAGTCAGACCATCCGTAGCGGCCATTGCAATAGTACGAACAGTACTTTCTCCCAAGTGACGTTGGCACTCCAAAACAATCTGGGAGCCGTCTTCTTTATTGATTACTAAGGCATCAAGCAGATTAGGCAATTGACCGCCTTCAAAGCTCACATCAACGACTGCGCCGATAACCTGTTTAATCTTTCCGATATTAGCCATGTATATATATTTTTAGCTGGTTCTCAAAAAACGGCTCAAAGGTACGTTTATTTGGGTTAAATTTCAAAGATGCCTGTGTTTTTTTTGGATTTCTCCAAAAGTGCCGCCATCTCAGCCCCGTTTCGGACTACTTGATAGAAAACTCGCCCCAAATGGCATCATGGGGCTACTTCAAATTTTAAAACTATGGGTTAAAAAAGTATATGCCTTGCGGCGAAAAACTAAATTTTCACCCAAAATAAATGGCTTTCCCATTCTTTTTTTCGAAATAACAGGTAATAACTCCCTCTTGGTAAATCAAAAAGATCAATATTCGTATTTGTATCAATAGTCCGAACAAGCACAACTTCTCCGAGCATATTAACAACACTCAATTGAATATCGGAGATATTCTCGTCAGATCGAACAAAAACCTGCCCAGAACTTGGGTTAGGGGAAACAGCAAATTGATGATTATCAATTGATGCTGTTGCAACCAAAATCGAAACATTCCATTCGACAATACTATCGCACCCATCTACTGTGTTAAAATATTGATAAAAAACAGTATCAGCGTATATCTCCTGCCCAAAAAGTAAATCCCTATATTCGAGACTCGTGTCTCGATGAATTGTCGGGACAGAATCATAAGGAGCAATATCCAAAACAGCAGTAGCCACTGTATGAAAATTATCAACAAATTGAATCGTATCGGTACTTGCGAAAAACAAAGTTGTATCCCCCAAAACAAGTCCTTGCTCTGGACAAAAATCCTTTTTTACGAAAAGTGTGTCGGTTGATGGCTCACAGTACGCATATTTAATCCCTAAATGATGAAACTTATCGCAAATATATAATGCACCCTTGTCTAGGAGGTAGTCTGTTGCCCCTGGCTGATACTCTGCCCCCCAAGTTGGTTTTGTGACAAACTCACTTGGAAGCATCACTTTTCTAGATTGATTAAATGCGAGATCGGTGACATAAAAATTATACAATGAATCATCTTGTACTTCGCGCCTAAAGAGCAAAAATTCATCAAGACGGTAGTTCGTCGGAGTAAAAGTTGAATAACCAAAAGAATGCATATCCCATATTCCATTTTTCTTGTTCCAAGAATAAAACACATCTTTGCCCACTAAAAAAACTTGCTCTTTATATGAATAAATAGTGTCAATAGGAGTACTTACGGAAACATCTGTCCAAGTTTGTCCAAGATTATTAGAAGTATTGACTATTTGGTTGTCAACATCAAAAATAAACCATTGACTAGAAGTAGCAACCATTGTTGAAATAATAATTGGTGTCGTGTGAATCTGCCAATGGGCACCAGCATCATTGGAGCTAAAGATGAAGTTTGTCATATTTTGTTTCCCATAGAAAAATAATTCATTTTTATTTTTGGCTATTTTACCTAAAGGAAAATGGTAAAGTTTCTTCCAAGAAAATGCGAGCGAATCGTACCGATAAATACTTGACCACTTCATCTTGAAAATTTGATTTTTATGTCTAAATTCGGTTGGATTAAATAAGGCATCTGGCGTTACATAGCTAGTAGGCGATGTTATTTTTTGAAGGATATAACCGTGTCTAAAATATATCCCAAAATCATTTTTAGATAAGCTATTTACTCTTTGTAGTTGCGACATGGATGTGCAGGTGTCCCAAGAAAGCCCTTGATCAAATGATGTAGCAATTTGACCGTTCTTAAATGTTAAGCACCAGACACTATCTTCAATGTAGCTATATGTTAGCGCTTTTCTCCCATTTACGATACTAGGTATATAAGCGATTGCATCTTCATTCTCTGCATCCTTTTTATACAAACTATCATTCTCTACCGAATATGTTGGGAATGTATCTGGAGTAAGCGATATGCAAGATGGCAAACTTACCCATGAGCTAGCATTAGAAGATTTAGACATCGAACAAAAATTATTACTAGGATTTGGCGAATGATGAAAATAGCTTTTCAAAAATTCATCCTTGTCATGGTTTATCCCCACATCAAGGTAGTTGTCATACATGTTAGTGTTAATGCTGTAAGTAGAATTATGTGTCAATGTATTACACTCCCATGAATACACATAAGCAGTCCCTGGGTAGCCCGTTCGCCTAATAACGGCAACTCCATTTGGGTTTATGTAAACATCTTGGTCGAAGCCTGTTGCAGGAATTGTGTTAGGGATGTATTCATCAATCAAATCCCATGCCTTGCCAGTGTTAACACTACGCCAAAGATTTCGCTCATCGGTGGCAAGTAAATTGCCACACAAAAAAGTTACTTCTTTGATCTCTTTATGTGGTGAGCTAATTGGATGCCATTCAGAATAAACTTGACTCCAAAGTGTCATTGTTGCTAAAAGCCATAAAAGTGTAAAAAATACTTTTTTCATATCTCGTATTATTTGGTGATTATTATTTTTTCTCTAAAGATTTGATTGTCTGGTGCCTCTAAAATTAATACATAAAAACCATCAGAAATACCCGATATGTCAATCTTATTCTGAAACATTTTTCCTTGACGAAGTATCTGCCCCATTTGATTGACTACCATCCATTTTGTCCCATTATAAGCATCATCTACATTCAGCAAGCCTTTTGATGGATTGGGATAGACGCCGATGTCTTCCGACAAAAATATATTATCATTTTTTACAGGAAGGTACTGGTATGAAAAAATGTAAATGGAGCCAGTCCCTGTTGGCAAGCTTTGGTAAGGTGAACTAATAGCTAATTCATTAGCTGTACTTGCAATAGAACTACCAAAACCAGCGTAGTCATTACCTGCAGTATTTGCGTCAATAGATTGAATTTTCTGCCATCCATTCATACCTTTTCTATAGATATACACCTTGCCTTTGCTTGTTGGGTTTGGTGTGTTAGGAATGCTTATTGCCAATGTTATGGAGTCTCTAAAAGCGATATCTCGCCCAAATGAATCGCCATAAAATAAATCATCTGGTAAAATTTTGTCTACAAAAGTCCAAGAGTCGCTTTCTCTTTGAAATAGATATACGGAGCCACTTGGAAAACGCCAAGGACTCCCAATTGCCAGCAGCTCCCCGTACAAGCTAATTGATTGACCAAATCTATCTCCTGTATCACCATCTTCAGGATAAAACGTATGGGTAAACCCCCAAGCTCCATCGTTCTTTTCAAATAAATACACCGCACCAGTGCCTAGGCTATCTGCCCCAGTAGGATCTGAGTGTTGCATAACAAATAACATATTTCCCTTTAGGTAAAAATTTCTGCCAAAATAATTAGAAGAGTAAGGTGCCATATCTTTTGTTATAACTGCCTTTTTGCTCCATTGGTCATTTGCTTTTTCAAAAATCACAATCTTATCCTTATCATTAAAGGCTAATTGATTTTTAGTAAAGGCATAATGGGTATTAATATGGCTTGTTTGCAATATAGATACAAAGTTCCACTTCTTTTCGGTAGAATTTCGCTTATACATTACTACTTTGTCATTAAGTTGGGTGACCAACTCGTCTCCGTAAAGTCCAAAATTCTCTCCAAATGATTTATTTGACGGCAAAGAGTAGTCAACGATTGGCTCATCTTGCTGCCAATCATTCCCAACTTTATGATAAGAAATCAACATGTCTTCCCAAATACAACTTGATACTAAAATGGAATCATTCATTTGCACATTTTCACCAAGCCCATGAGGGGTGTATTCTGCTTGAAGCTTAGCCTCTTGTGTCCATTTGTTTTGGGCAAAACTAAAAATATATGCGCTGCCACGTTGATTTTCTTGATTGATCGCTCCCACAACTAACTTTTCATTAACATCAAGATCCCAACCAAACTGGTACCCAGGGAAGGTGTCAGACGAAATAATTTCTTGCTTAAATACAAGATCATCATTCTCGATATGATATTCAAATACTAAACCACTTTTAGACCCATATTTGTTGCATCCTGGAGAGCCTATAAATACGCGATTCCCTTCTGCCGCAAGTGACTGTCCAAAATAATCACCATGTTCGCTACCGACTGGGGATGTAACCACTGAGACCTGACTCCATGTTGTATTATTTCGCTTGAAAAGATATACAGAGCCATTTAGGTAATCCCATCCTTTGGATCCTATGACCAAATAATCACCATCAAAGACGAGAGCCGTTCCGAATAGTTTTAGATTGCTTAGGTCTGAAGGGAAAAGAATAGTATCCAGGTGCCAGTCGTTTTTTACATCATAAATATACACTCCTCCTGTTGTAATACCTGACTGCTTCTCTCGCCCAGAGCCTACTGCTAAATATCGGTCACTTATGGCCTCTGTTACACCATAGTTCTGCTTGTTTTTATAAGAATTTGGCTTAATCACTTTGATTAAAGACTTGCTAGCCTTTTCGAAAATACGTACTGCATAGTTGGCATAAGTTGTACCATAATCAGTCTTAGAGTTTATGGCAAGTACCGAGTCTGAACCGACAATGCAAGTTGGGTGATTAGATGCCCCATCATTGATGAAAATAGAAGCGTCATTATTGATATCATCTGTCTGAAATACTTTGTCGTCACTAGTATACCAAAAAACGCCACTAGAATCAAAAAAACATTCATCATAGAATTTATTAGACGAATTTCGAAGACATCTTAGTTGTTGCCACTCATTGTTTTGATATTGATAATAATGAATGAAAGATGATTGAGACTGAGTGTTTAGGCCTGTTGGACTCGCTAGAATGGCCACTTGTCCATCATGAATGGTCACCTTTCTGCCAAAGCGGTTACCAGCCCAGCCATTAAGTGGCGCCCTTAATTCCGTCAATTGAGCACATAACATCGAATTAATAAAAAGGAAAAAAATACAGAAAAGAGTACAGGATTTTATCATTTTGTTCATTTTTCTATTTGGAAAATAAAATACGACTTTAGCTATTCTTAGAAAGAATAGATAAGTCACTACAATATAACAATACGATTACACAAATATAAGCAATTAATTTCTTTCCAACCAAAAAATCCTCCTACTTTTACCAAAAAAAATTGAAACTAACAAAGCCAGTCGCCCATTTATTCCTTTTTCTCGTGGCGCTCATCTATGGCGCCAACTACACGATTGCCAAAGAAGTGCTAGACAATGGCTATATTGCGCCAGCCGCTTTTATTGTGTTAAGGATTGCCTTTGCTGTTATACTCTTTTTTATTTTCGCTAGAAGATTTTCGGATAAGAAAGTCGAAAAAAAGGATTGGGCAAGATTGATGCTCAGTGGACTTTTTGGGGCGGCCGCCAACATGCTCCTTTTCTTTTATGGACTCAAACACACTACGCCCATCCATGCCGCACTCATCATGACGACTACTCCCATACTCGTTTTGGTCATGGCGCTTTTTCTCCGCAAGGAAGTGATATCTATCAAAAAAATACTAGGGATTGTCTTGGGGATGACGGGAGCCATATTGACTATCCTGAGTGGCAAGAGCTTAGATTTTGCGCAAGCAACGACCAATGGAGACTTGATGGTTTTTCTAAATGCCGCAAGTTATGCCATCTATCTCATCATCGTCAAAGATTTATTGAATAAATATCATCCACTTACGGTGCTAAAATGGGTCTTTTTATTTGGGCTGTTTTTTGTCTTGCCGATTGGAGCTCCTGCCGTGTCGGATATCGCCTGGAGTAGTTTTCCTATTAGCATTTGGCTTGCAACTGGCTACGTCCTACTATTCACGACTTTCTTTACTTATTATTTAAACGTAAGTGCATTGAGCATCATTCCAGCATCCACGGTGAGTTTTTATATCTATTTGCAGCCCATCTTGGCGACTATCATTGCTGTTTTATTGGGTAAAGACCAGTTTGATGTGCGTGATTTATTCCTATTAGTTATGATTTTTGGGGGCGTTTATTTGGTCAGTAAGAAGTAAGAATAACAAAAAAAACAAAACATATATAAATCGCTCACATAACATCAAAAAATGTCACATTTTGACCACATTTTGATATTTTTTTTATTTAAATAGAACAAAAAAATAAATTGGGGGAATAAAAATGTACAGACTACTGATTTTTAGGAATTTAAAGAGTATGGAAAAATCACCTTGTAAAAAAAAGAGCATAACTCACTAATAAAGTGGATGTTATAAAAAGATGATTACAAATTATAAAAAAAAATATATAACTTTATCTTGCGAAAAAATGCTTTATTCTGAAAATAATTACTGTATATTTACCGCTGAACTACACATTAATGGACCTATAATGAACCACTACAATCGCCTTAATGAGCTGCTTATTGAGTATGCGGTACTGTCACAAAACAAAACCGTTCCAAATCTTGAGAAAACGGAATATGCCGATTTGGTAGATTTTTGTATTTCTAACAATGATTTTGAGCATGGACTCAAAATTGTTGACTCTGCTATTCTGCTTTTTCCCTCTGCACTAGAGTTTGTTGTACAAAAAATTGAAATATTTTTACGACTCAATGAGCCCGAGCAAGCACTCGCCCTACTAGAATCTGTAGAAGATCTCCACCGTCTCTCACGACAAGCAAAAATCCTAAAAGCAAAGGCGCTAAAAGCGACAGGTAATAACAAAGCCGCTTTGGATATTATTGATGAACTTGAAAGCTCAACCAAAGATGCTTTTGACATCTATGAGCTAAAGGCTTCACTTCTAGAGAATCTTGAGCAGTTTGGAAATCTATATCAGGTTACCAAAGGCCAAATCTTAACCGCTCCCAAAGAGCAAGTTGATGCGCTCTTGGAGAAGTTTAGTTTCTTTACGGAGATTACTTCTAATTATCTGGATGCGATCCAATTTTATAATCAAGTCATTGACCAGCATCCTTTTTCTAGCACCGTATGGCAAAACTTGGGCGAAACCCACGGAATGCTTGGTAATTGTGAAGAAGCAGTTGATGCCTTCGAATTTTGCATGGCTATCAATCCTAGAAATAGAATCGCTTATTTTGGTGCCGCCCGTTGCCTTGAAAAAGCAGGTAGGTTTGATTTGGCGCTCAACTACTATGATGAATACCTAGAAACTTCCCAGTTAGATGATGCAGAGGCTTTGGTTAATGTTGCTAATTGCTTTTACCAAATGGAAGATTTGGACACTGCGAAACATAGGTTACTAGAGTCCATACAAATAGACCCTGAGCTTCCCGAAGCTTTTGCTATTCTTGGTGAAATCTACGCAGAGACTAATAATCCAAAGAAAGCCATTGATTGCTACAAGGAAGCGATGGATATCGATCCTTTCAATGAAGAATATATCATTGACTTCGCAAATTTGTACTTTTCCCTTGGGGAGATAGAAAAGGCCAAGCAGTTATTTCAGCAAGCCATCGATACGGCTCCAGATATTCTGGAGACTTGGCTGCCGTACATCAGCTTCCTTATCAATACCCAAGAGCATCAGCTCCTACTGGAAAGCCTTGATGAAGTTTCTACTTATTTTAATGAAGATAAGGTGATTTACCTTAAAGTTGCTGTGCTTTTTGCTGCGGGGAAAAGAAAAGAAGCCAAATATTGGCTGGCAGAAGCTTTGGCTACCTATGGCGAGTCTTTTTTAGAGCTCTTGTTCGATATTTCGCCCGCCCTTGCCATGGATCAAGAAATCATGGACATCATTAAAAAATACCAGTAATCACTCAAAAATGCTTCCACCCTTGCGCCTTCAAAGGATGAATATTCCCTCCTTTGGTGTGTAGTTTGATGCCATCTTTTTTATTGGTAATCTCTCCTGCAATATACAAGTTAGGGAGTACCTTAACCTTTTCCAAGTCCTTTGGGTCAACCGTAAATAGTAACTCATAATCTTCGCCTCCATGCAATGCGATGGTAATAGGGTCTAACTTAAACTCGTCAATCGCCTTGAATTGAGCGTCTATATGTATTGGTACTCCTGATTCTTCGATATAAGCTCCGACTCCAGAAGCTTTGCAAATGTGAAACAAGTCAGACGCTAATCCATCAGAAATATCTATCATAGACGTAGGTACTAGATTCGCTTGCGCAAAAAGAGCAATGGTTTCTTTTGCGGCTTCGGGCTTCAAAAAGCTACTGATAAAGACTTCTCCATCTGCTAATTCTGGCTGAATCTCTGGATGCTCTTGAAAAACCTGCTTTTCTCTTTCGAGAATCTGCAAGCCTAAATAAGCATTGCCTAAATACCCCGTAATACAGATTAAATCCCCTTCCTTAGCCGTACTTCGATAGACTATTTTCTCTTTTGGGGCAACCCCTAGAGCGGTTATACTTATCACCATGCCCTGTCGTGACGAAGATGTATCTCCACCCACCAAGTCCACACCATAATAGTCGCAAGCTAATTTTACCCCAGCATAAAACTCTTCTAAAGCTTCTACCGAAAAACGATTCGAAATACCCAACGACAGAGTGATTTGAGTCGGACGAGCATTCATTGCATAAATATCTGACACATTGACAACCACTGCTTTATATCCCAAATGCTTCAGCGGTGTGTACATCAAATCAAAATGAATTCCTTCCAACAACAAATCCGTGGACACCACAGTCTCTAAATCACCATATTCCATCACTGCGGCATCATCACCTATACCTTTTATGGTCGAAGGATTCTGAATTTTAAACTTTTTGGTTAGGTGCTCAATCAACCCAAACTCCCCAAATTCACTTATTTCTGTTCTTTTTGATTCGTTTTTCATGGTATCTTTTTTATGCTTGCGCAAAAGTACGATTTTTTCCGCAAGGAAACTCAAAATGGTGTTCAATCGTTCAAGTG
>CAMZKG010000252.1 GCA_947311105.1 uncultured Saprospiraceae bacterium | reverse complement strand
ATAGTATTATAATTTCCAGATGAATTATTCGGGTCGTTGGCAGACCAAGAAGCGCCTAGATTACTCCCCGTTACATTCAAGTCAAAAGTAAAAATATCATCAGAATCATCGGTAGGCGTTCCGTTGTCATTGCAAAGAATATTGGAGACATTGGCAGCAATCTGGCAAGAATTGGAACAAGTCGTTGGTACAGAGACATTTACGGAAGTAGAGCAAGTATTATCATCACTATCCGTTACCGTAAAATTCAAGTCACCGCCGCTAATCGGATACGTGCCTAAGTTGACGTTAGTATCATAATTGCCCGTGGAATTATTGGGATCATTAGCTGACCAAGAAGCACTTGTTTTATTACCAGAGACATTAATGTCGAAATAAAAAACATCATCATCTGGGTTGGAAGCGGTGCCATTATCGTTACATAAAATATTACTAATTGTTGCAGAAATACTGCAATGACACAAAACTTCAATTTCGTTATCATTATTACAGCCTGTAAGGTTATCATGAATGTCTGTATTTGGAGTAGCCAATTCTAGATAATTGCAGATACTAGTAACAGAGCATTCAGCAAGATTGTCATTTTCAAAAATGGATAAGTTGCTAATAGCGTTATGGTCAATTTGTTGAATGCCTTCGATATTGTTCAAGGCGTAGTTTCCTGTGAGATGAAGGTAGCCATTAATCGTTGTTAAATTGGATAGACCATTTAAATTTTCTAAGCTGTTGTTGTCACTAATAAGGACATCTCCCGAAACGGTAGTTAGCCCCGATAGCGAAATATCAGTCAAAGAGTTGTTGTTACCAATCCATAGAAGTTCGGAAAGATTTGTAATATTGTGAAGACCATTTAGGTTTTGTAAGCTATTGTTTTCATCTACCATTAAATAGCCGCCAAGGGAAGAAATGCCACTTAGAGCCGACATATCAGTTAGAGAGTTGTTACGTCCAATCCAAATGCCTAGCCCAACGGAGTTTAAGTTTTCTAGACCGCTAAAGGAAGGAAGGTTTTGATTTGGTCCTAGCCAGAGATAGCCTCCTACACTTGTTAAGTTACTAAGGCTGTTGATGTTAGCAAGGTAATAATTATCTCCAATAAGTAAATTGCCCCCAATGGTTTGGATATTTTCGAGACCATTTAGGTTGTCAAGTTCTGGGTTGTATTCGACCACTAACGCTCCATTGACCGATGTTAAATTACTTATTCCATTAAGGTTTTGTAAGTTGTCATTGTGTCCAATATATAGATAATTGGCTTCAACGTTGCTAAGGCTATTGAGACCAGATAAATTAGTCATGTTATTATTTTGACCAATATAGAAGTAATCTCCTTGAATTGAGTTTAGTGCACCAAGACCAGATAGGTCAATAAGGTTGTCATTTTCAAAAATATAAAAATCACCAGTAACGGTTTGTAGGTTGTCAAGCCCGTTCAGGTTGGTGATAGCACTATTTTGGGAGATGTAAAAATTACCTTCAATGGTTTGGATGTTGTTCAAACCATTAAAGTTGTTGATATTTCCAGTAGTTGATTCTTGGATCGTTACGTTGCCCGTGATTTGAGTGCAATTGGGGTAGTTGATGGCAAAATTATCAATCTCCGATTGAGAAGAAAAGGTAATGTCTCCTGCTGCTGGACATTGGGCAAAGCTAGAAATAGCAGCTAGGAATAAACCTAGGAATATTGCTAAGGAATATTTCATGACGCAGTATTTGATGTCATTGTGGCATTGCTCGGTGGTTGGCCAAGATGCTATCAGATGACGTGTAAGTTTAGTTATTGTTTTAGCTTTCGCAAAAAAAACGTTGTAACTAATTGATAATTAGTTGTTTATTGCGTTAGCGAATATCTTGCGATTTTCAATGAGTCCGGCCACATATCTATCTGCTCGATGATTGAATCTCTGGTTTTAGGGTCGTTTATAAAATACCAACTCACGACTTTGCTAGTGATTGTTTTGTCTGCAGGTTGGTGAAAGAAAACGATTGATTTTAATAGGGGGTATTTTTTAGGTATTTGTCGGAGCGCATCCGCAAACCAATGTCCACGATTTCCGCCGACGACAAGAGAGCCAAACTCTGTAATCATAATTGGCTTTCCGTAGGAACTGAATGCTTTATAATTAACTCCAAATAGCTCGTCAAAGGTCCACCATCTACTCCAAGTAGCGGCAGTTCCAAAATTTAAGATCCCAATTCCTACATAGTCCACATATTCATCACCTGGATAAAAGGCATCAAAATAGCCATAGGCAGGGTGGGGAGCCCACACCCAAATTACATTGTCAATATTAAGTGAATCAAATACAGCGCGGATGTGTTTCCAAGCATCCACATAGTCTTTGGGTTTGTTGTTTTGTGGGCCCCAAGGATAGCGATATGGATCATTCATCTCATGACCAAAACGCAGAAAAATAGGTTTCTCTAGCCTCTTTACGCCTTGCGCCCATTTAGTTATATAAGCATCATACGTTCCTTTTGCAATTTCTTTTAAACTACCTTTTCCCCTTTTTTCTGGGCTCGGAATCCCAGGAAATTCAGCATCATCAAAATCTTCTAACCAAGGCTCCCATGTGATAAAAGGAGTCGAGCCCAGATTGATAATAGTTTGAGCGGCGAGCTTGGGGAACTGCTCGTCGGCTTTACTACCCCACGCACAATAAATAGATAGAATAGGGAAAGTAGTATTTAAAGAATCTTCTAAGTCGATGATTTCTTCAAAGGATTCAGCGGTGCTGTTATCGGAAGCTCCAAGTAGGATTTCTCTTGTGTTTTTTAGGATGTTGATGTCGCTACGTATGGAGTCGAATGCGACTAATGCTTCTTTTCTTTTGTTTTCTCTTTTGTTAATGATTAAAGAGTTTTCAATATCTAATATGTTTTGTTCGGCTTGGTTTAAGGCGTTTTGTATGGGGCCTTTGGATTTGTCTCCAGCAATAGAAAGGACATAAACAATAAGAAGGGCCAAGGCAAAAGCGCCCAAAATAAATAAAATCCGATACGTTGACTTGAGTTTCATGATTTACTTTTTTGGTTATTTTAGCATTTGTTCTATTCCTGACGCTAGATTGTATTGGGGTTTGAATCCTAATTTTTCTGTAATCTTAGCGTTGTTTCCGACCATATTCCAGACTTCATTGTCTCGGTAGGGTAGGGCGCCAAAAATAATTTCGGATTGACTATTGAGTTTGTGTTTTATTTCTAAAACTAAGTCTTTGAGTGCCACCGCTTCTCCACTACAAACGTTGAATATCTCATTGGTAGCAGGATGCCTTGCGGCTAAAATTATAGCCAAAATCACATCGTCCAAATATAAAAAATCTCTTTTCTGCTCTCCCTTAGTCATCTCAAATTGCTCATTATTCCGCAAGGTATTTATCATCTGCGGGATAAAAAACTTGGGCGACATGTTTTTGCCAAAGAAATTAAAAAGTCGAAGTATCGTAAATCCTTTGTTGTAAGTTTTGCTAAAAGTATTGATGAAGTTTTCTGAAAAGACCTTTGTTAAAGAGTAAGGTGAAGCAGCATCGGCCAATTGTGTTTCCACAAAAGGCGCAATGTTACTTCCATAAACTTCGCTAGTGCTAGTGAATATAAAATTCTGATAATCAGTGTTTTGTAGTGAGAAGAGTAAGTTTTGAGTACCAATTAAATTGACTTTGTTAGTTGCTTCAAATCGGTCAAAGCTACGTTCTCTGTTAAGAGATGCAGCTAGGTGAAAAATAATTTCGGGCTTAATTTTAGTGATGGCAGATTGCACCACATCTAGGTTGGCAATATCCAAAATGAAAGTATTTGCGGAAGCCTCCCCAAATTTATCCATGATAAATACTTGCGCCCCTTCATTTTTAAGTCTTTCGACCAAATGACGTCCTAAATAACCGTTGCCACCAGTTACTAAAATTCTTTTATTTTTCAATTCTATTGAGCCCATTCAATGTCTAGTTTGTTGGCTGCGTCCACATAGTCCATGATGTCATTTTGTGTGTTGACGTTACCATTTTGATAGAAATCCTTATACCAACCAATTGTTTTCTGTAAAGTTGTATCAATAGGCCAGACAGGCTTCCATTTCATTATTTTATTGGCTTTGGAGCAGTCAAGCATTAATAAATTAGCTTCATGGTGCTCGGATTTATTAGTGCTAAATTCAGGGACAACGGCATCCCATATTTTTTCCGCAAGGAGAGTAATCTCCCCAACAGATAGGTTGCTTCCCATCTCAGGACCAAAATTCCAGCCATCCGCATATTCTTTTTTCCCTTCTAGCAATTTCCAACCTAAAGTTAAATATCCACCAACAGGCTCCAAAACATGTTGCCAAGGACGTGTCGCCTTCGGGTTGCGAATTAAAACGGAAGTCCCATTATTAGCTGCTTTCATCATGTCAGGAACTAGGCGGTCAATAGCCCAGTCTCCGCCACCGATGACATTACCTGCGCGCCCGCTACCCAATAGGATATGATGTTTGGTTCCATAATCTTTAATATTAAAAAAAGAATTTCGATAAGACGAAGTCAATAATTCGGACATGCCTTTGGATGCACTGTATGGGTCATAACCTCCCATGCGGTCATTCTCACGATAGCCCCAAATCCATTCTTTATTTTCATAACATTTGTCGCTGGTGACATTGACGATAGCGCGTACAGAATCGATCGCACGGCAGGCTTCATATACATGGAGCGTGCCCATGATATTGGTAGAAAAAGTTTCTACTGGATCGGCATAAGAAGGCCTGACTAAGGCTTGCGCTGCAAGGTGAAAGACAATTTCAGGTTGTATTTTTTGGACATACGCCTTGAGTGTTTCTGCATCGCGTAGATCTGCTTTTGTATCACCCATTTTGACATCAATCAAATCAATGTGGCTGGGTTGAGTCGCTGGCGCTAAAGAATAACCAAATACTTCTGCACCCATCATCTCCAGCCATTTGACCATCCAGGAGCCTTTGAATCCAGTGTGCCCCGTTACAAGAACTTTGCGACCTTTGTAAATGCCGCCAAAAAGTGATTTGAAATTTACCAAGTTTTCCATAAAGCGCGATTTTCGTTCCACATTTCATTTAACTTAACATTGTCTCTAAGCGTATCCATAGGCTTCCAAAATCCATGATGCTTAAAGGCAAAAAGCTCACCATCCTTGGCTAGATTCTCTAATGGCGTTCGCTCAAAAATGGTTTTGTCCCCTTCTAGGATATAGTCAAAGACTTTGGGCTCTGCTACAAAGAAGCCAGCATTAATCCATCCGCCATCTCCTTTTGGTTTCTCCAAAAAGGCTTCCACCCTTTCGGAATTTCCATCAAAAGCAACTCCGCCAAAACGCCCTTCTGGCTGTACTGTCGTCATTGTAAGTGCTTTACCATGATTTTTGTGAAATTTTACAAGTGCTTCAATATCAACGTTTCCGACGCCATCTCCATAGGTGAGCATGAATGTTTCGTCGCCCACAACGTCTTTGGCTCTAAGTACTCGCCCGCCAGTCATGGTGTGTAATCCGGTGTCGAGCAGAGTTATTTTCCAAGGTTCAGATTTGTTGTTTAGAATTTGAACTTCATTTTTGGCGATGTCTATTCTAATATCACTTTGATGATAGAAGTAGTTGATAAAATACTCCTTAATCACATGACCTTTATAACCTAGTAAAACAACAAAATCGTCATATCCATAATTGCAATACAACTTCATGATGTGCCACAAAATAGGTTTTCCGCCAATCGTGACCATTGGCTTAGGCTTTAGGCTGGTCTCTTCACTAAGGCGAGTACCGAAGCCACCTGCAAGAATTAATGTCTTCATTTTTTTATGATTTTAGTTGAAATATTGTTGACATCTATGTGGTCCCATGGAATCTCTTCTTTGAGACGGAGTGCTTCCATAGCCGCTAGTATGCCACCAGTTGATTGCACAAATGCTAATATTGAAAATCCTATCATGCCCCAAGTGCGGGCTGAAGTAAATAAAAGTTCACTTTCTGGAACATAATATTTTCGATTAAAGAAAACCAAAATGACCGAAAAAAGGAAAAATATATTGTACCAAATCAAAGGTCTAGCGAATGGCGTTAGACTTCCGATGACCGCTTTTTTGGCTGTAGGAATATAGGGGATTTTGTGATTAAGAATGGACAAAACAAAAGCTAAAAAGTATATTGGCCAGAGTGAGTATTTTAAGATCATGCCTCGCCAATGAAATCCCCTTTCCGTGGCTGGATGTACCATGAATTTTTGTACATACAAATAAATCGCCAAGGCAATGATGGCTATCGGTGTGCCCTTTGTCAAAAATTCTGCAAAGTTCATATTGGCAGGAATAATACCTGTCATGAAGTACATTGGTGGAATTAAAATAAAAAACAAAGTCATCAATCCTGTAAAATAATAAAAAGAAATGGCTCCATATGAGAATTTTTGCCAAAAAGTAAATTTTTTGAATAGCTGTGGATAGTCCACAAATAATACTTCAAAAACCCCTCGGGCCCATTTGAGTTGTTGTTTGGCGAAGGACCCAAAATCTTCGGGGACTAGACCGCGATTGACAATGACTGGATTATAAACAGACTTCCAACCTGCGGCATGGATACGCATGGAAGTCACTAAATCTTCGGCCAAGGCTTCGGCATGTCCACCAATACTCTCAAATGCCTTGCGGCGAAAAGTACAATTGGCTCCGATGGCTACGGGTGCTCCAAACCCATGTAAGCCCATTTGAGTTGGGCCATAAAAGGAATATGTTTGCTCCGCAGCTCCAGCAGCAGTAAACGACCGATATTGATTGTAATAACCTTGAGAGACTTGGACAAATCCAACTTTTTCGTCTTCAAAAAATCCGAGTGTCTGGTCTAAAAAGTTAGGAAAGGCAATATGGTCTGGATCTAAAATTAAAATAAACTCTTCCGTGGTCATCGAAAGGGCTTTGTTTACTTTTCCTGCTTTTGCACCAGGAAGGTTTGCTAAATCTAAATATACAGCCCCATATTTTTCTGCAACTACTTTAAAATCAGGATCTTGTGTGCTATCCAATAGGTAGGTCGTATGTGGATAGGTGACATTGCTCAAGGCTTCCAATGTCTTTTCGTACATGGAAACGGGCTCTCCAGGTGCACTTGTGGTAAATATAGCCACGCTTAAGCCATCTTTGGGTTTCGGAACAATAGGCGGTTTTGTAATGCCTAAATAATTAATCCATATTAGGATGATTCTAAATATTCCGTACCAAAAAAAAGTACTCAAAATTACAAATAATGGAAAATTGACTATGTGTTTGGTCTGAAACCACCACTCCATTAAATTAATAATACTAAACAATCCCGCAGCCGATAATACTAGCAATATGAACTTGTCATAGAGCTTGACGTCTTTCGCTTGACGAAATTGCCAAATGTTTTTGGAGTCGGTTTGCTTCATCTTTCTAGAATGTTAAATGGCTAGAAATTCCGAAATAATTGCTTTCATAGTAGGACGTTCTTTGAAACTTATAGAATCCTTTTAACTCTAAATCTTTACTCCATCGGTAGTTGATGAATGTATTGATGTCTATAGGGTGATAAGTGGTTTCTTCAAATTTGCGTCCAATGACGGTTTCATTATTAGTATTTTTATCTAAGTAAAGGTAGGGGGCATCTAGTTTGGCGCTGAAGCCATAGTTTAAGTCAATCCCCATATTTACATCTTTGTTGATGGTGTATTTTATCATTCCAACGGCTGAGTGGCTGAGTTGATTGCTTGGAGAAAAGAAAGGATCAAAAGCTCCTTCAATTGTATAGGTGGAGTCCCAATTCGCAAGAATTGTATCCAAACTCACAGCAGAAGAAAAAGTATTCTTTTGGCTATTGCTATAGTTAATGCCATAGCCTGCACGTAGTTCAAAATTTGCCAAGTTTAATGGCGGAGAAACTATCCAACCGCTGGCTGTATAAAAAGAATTGTCCAAAGTAGGAAATTGATTGATGCTGTACGATGCTTTCCCTATAAATCCTTTTGGGTTGTTGTAATGAAAATTAATGCCATATTTTGTTTGCATTAATTTGCTTGGTATAGAAAAAGTTGTTGCCAAGTAAGGGGCTAACTCGGCGTTGATGCTCAAGCTAGTATATTTTGAAAATTGTTTTTTAGCAATGACATATCCTGTTAGGGCTTTGTCTTTTGATTGGTAGGAGATCATTCCTAGTCCTACTTTTACGCCAATTTTTGGCTCGATAAAATTAAATTTTGAAAATGCAGAGACCCAAGGTGTTGTGTATGATTTGTCTGAAAAGGAATAAATAGGAAAAGAGAGTTTTGCACCGATTGAAGTCATCGTGTTAATATAAAATCCAGCTTCAACTTGCGGGGCAACGATATTCATCGGTTGGTCATCGGTAAAGTAGCCAAGGTTGATGTCTAGCCAGTTACTACGAGTATGTTGGACTTGTTTTTTTAGCTTTAGAGCGGATTTTTCGTCAAAGTATAAGTAGAGTGCTTTGTCTATTTCGCTTGCAGCTTGGTCATAATCTCCCTTCCAGTAATACAATTGCGAAAGCAATTTGTGTGCAATAAAATTGTAGTCTTTGGGTAGTTGTGCTTCAATATGATGTAATTGCTGAATGGCTTTATTTAGGTTTCCGTGTTCGATGACTTTATTTATGCGGTCTAATTTGATGTCATAATTGTAAGGATTTTTGTTTTCCAATGCGTAATATGCTTTTTGAGATTTTACAAACTGACCCGTAAGATGAAGTGTGTGGGCATAAAGCCAATCCCCATAAATCTCATTTTTGTTATGACGACGGTAGTCATTTAATAGTTTTAATGACTCTTCGTGACGCTTATCCTGGTTCAAGTCTTGTACCATTTTTAAAGTGTCTATTTTTTGTGCAAACAGGAAACTTGAACTAAAAATGAACAAAATAAGAAGAGTGGTAGAAAGGCGTTGGTTGAGAGTCATGCGAGTTGAAATTTTCAGGAAATACATAGGGTTTGCTATGATTTCGTATTCAAAAAATGTTCACAATCTACGTTGTAAACAGGAAACTTGTTACTGTAAGTAGTGGATTGAATGAGAAGTCAAAGCTACGGGGCGTGATACGGATGTGTTGTGATATAGGTCACATAGTGTAAAAATAGAAATGTGTCATTGTGCTTTTATTGTGGGTATATGGCGATAACAAGAATCTTTACATGATAAAAATCATTTTAGGGACTTTGTGACGAGAAAAGTAAGCAACGGCTAGTTTTTGCATTAGGCGCATAAAAAAGCACTCTCTAGATACTTTTATCCGAGAGTGCTTCGCTGATACTTGAGACGTTTTTATTTTGAAACAATGAAAACAATCCCAATCACTACTCACCGCAAAGAGTAGCGAATGTGAACGCTGTTGACCGCAAACAACAGCTAAAAATGAGAAAACTAAACTGTATGGCAAGTGAATAAAACCACTTGTTTTTTGGATGGACTAGTTGAAGTCCTGAAGTCGCTTGACAACTTTATAAATTTTGGTATTGGTTGTGACATCTTCTGTAAAAGGGTCATGTTCTAGGTAGTTGGCGGAGATAAGGTTGATTTTTGATACAACTTCTTGACCGGAATCATTCTTTTCATATATTTTTTTGATGTATTTGACAAATACACGATCATTGATGACGACGGTGTATATTTCATTATCTTTTACATCTGTCCAATCGTCCAGTGGCTTACAGATAAGCAAATCGCCTGATGAGATTCTGGGCTCCATACTATTTCCTTGTACAGGAAAAGCGAGATAGTCATTGCCTCTAAGGTCTGGTAAGGAAAAATAAGAATTAGAAGAGTCATTTTGGGAGCTTACGCCAATAGAATCCCCTGCAACAGCTGCTTGATCATGTAGATAACATATTTGGCCTTTGGTTTGGTTTTCGCCGAAAGGCTGCCCTTCACCTTTGAGTATATAGGATTCGTTAACCCCAAAGAGCTCGCAAAATTTTTCTACGGCTTCATAGGTTATATTTCGGGTTTTCTTCAAGACATTACTGATGTTGTGTCCATATTGTCGATTGCCATAAATTTTTTGCGCAAGCATCGAAAGTCCCTTTTGTCTATCATTGCGTACGATGAGTCCTTTTTGCTCTAAAAGGTGAAAGACTTCAATAAACCTTTTGTTAACTTCTAAGCGATTCATATCCTTGTCGTTTTAATGTGTGGCAAAGATAAACCAAATTGTTTTAAAAATCAAATAAAAAACAAAATAATTTAAAATATTCTGTTTTTAGAACAAAAAGATACATTTTGGTACGTATTATACCAACAAAATATTTTTTTTGACTACTTTTTTAAGTTCTTAACATGTTTTTCCACATATTACCCCTATATTTGTGGAAAATTAATTTGGAATCCCCTGTATTTAGGGCATTTTTTACCTAAAAATTAAACACTATGGCTACAATTGTTTCTTTTCTTAATCATAAAGGTGGGGTGGGCAAGACGACTAGCGCTATTAATTTGGGTGCAGGCATGGTCGAGCTAGGAAAGAAAGTTTTGTTGGTGGATTTGGATCCACAAGCAAATTTGACGTTGGCGTTGGGTATCGGTCGGCAGCGCTATTCTATTTATGAAGCACTTCGTGGAGAAGCAGAGTTGACTCCCGTGCAATGTAAAGAGAATTTGGATGTAATAACATCGACTTTAGACTTGTCAAGTGCGGAGATGGAGTTGATTAATGAAGCTGGGCGGGAGTATATTTTGCGTGAATTATTTGAGCCTTTGCAAGAAGAATATGACTATATTATTATCGATTGTCCGCCTTCTTTAGGTTTGCTTTCGCTAAATGCCTTGACGAGTAGTCAGTATGTAATTATTCCGCTTCAGACGGAGTTTTTGGCTTTGCAGGGATTAGCAAAAATAAAACAAGTCATTGATAAAGTGCGCTTTAGATTGAACAAAAAACTAAAAATCGGTGGAGTAGTGGCCACTATGTACGACCACAGACGAATCTTGAATAGAGAAGTGGTCGAGACAATCGAGAAATATTTTGGAGATTTAGTTTTTAATGCAAAGATTAGAGAAAATGTATCTTTGGCGGAAGCACCAGCACAAAGCAAAGATATTTTTGCATATTCCAAGAGATCTAATGGGGCAGCAGATTATTTGGCACTAGCAGGAGAGTTTATTGGACGGGTAGAGCAACCTGCAGCTCCAAAAGTATCTGCTGAGAAACAGCATACTGAAAAAGTATAACTAGCCCTTTTCATGTAACTAAATCGCCCAATTGTGACTAAAAAACGTATGTTTCAAAGCTTGGATTTAATTTTTGAAGATAACTATGAAGATGCCTTCAAAGATGATAGTCCTTTGCTTGGTGCAAAAATTGAGAAAAAACCAGCCATCCTTACTCAAGAGAAAAAGGTCGGCAATGATGTCAAGAAAAAGTCTAAAAATTCTATCCGAAAATCTACTCGTAAGTCATTCTCTACGAGCATGAGCTTTTTGTTTGAAGGACCGAAAGCTGTCGAAGACACAGCTACTGTTGAAAAACCGAAGGACGCACGTCTGGCGGGTATAGATCTTCTAATAAAAGGAACCCTAGAAGGTAGTAAGCGAATTGTCGAAAATGTTGCTCCACAAAAAAAGCGAGTTACATTTATTATTGACAAGGAAAAATTAGCCAAAATCAAAGGTATCGCCAAATCTGAAAAGGCTTATATTAAAGATATTTTTGACCGTGTCGTCTCGGATTATTTGAAGAAAGAAGGACTTTTGTAGAGTGTCTTTAGTGCGCTTCGCTGTTGGTCTTTAGTGCGCTCCCTGCGGTCGCTTTTGGTCTTTGGTGCTGCCGCAGCGACTTGCGCTCACGACATGCTTCCGCGTCGTACACGTCGTAGATGTATGCCGCTGCGGTAGCACCAAAAGGGCGCAGCCCGCCCCAAAGACCAAAAGCGACGAAGGAGCGCCCCAAAGACAAAAAGAGCGCAGCCCGTCCATCATCTCAAAATAGAAGACCGCAAAGCATTTATTCGGCGTTGTAAGTTGTGTAAATAAGGGAGTATGGCGTTAAATTCTTCTTTACTTACCATATTTAAGGATTCGGAAATAATCAATTGGGTTTCAAGCTCGAAGGCAGAGCCCATAGAAATATCTATAAAGCTGGCAAAGTGTTTTTTTGTGCGTCGACTTGCACCTTCGGCAATGTTGGATGGAATGGAGACCGAAGCACGGTTCATTTGGCTGACTAGTCCAAATTTCTCTTCTCTCGGAAACTTGGCCGTAATTCGATAAATGTCTTCTGCTAATCTTATGCTGTCTATCCAAACATCTAATTTTCTAAAATCTCTCATAATTTTGGGTTTTGATTAAAAAATAGCTCGAAATATAATGATTTTTTGGCAAATGGCTCGCTTCGCTTCGCTGTTGGTCTTTAGTGCGCTCCCTGCGGTCGCTGTTGGTCTTTGGTGCTTCCGCAGCGACTTGCGCTCACGACATGCTTCCGCGTCGTACACATGCGCTTCGCTGTTGGTCTTTAGTGCGCTCCCTGCGGTCGCTGTTGGTCTTTAGTGCTGCCGCAGCGACTTGCGCTCACGACATGCTTCTGCGTCGTACACGTCGTAGATGTATGCCGCTGCGGTAGCACCAAAAGGGCGCAGCCCGCCCCAAAGACCAAAAGGGCGTAGCCCGCCCTAAAGACCAAAAGAGCGTAGCCCAAAAAAATCTTGAATAATCTAAAAAAAATCCCTATCTTTGCACTCCCTTAAAAAATTGAATGACTATGAGTACCAATGTTGAGCATATTATACCCATTCAGGGGCTCGGTATTGGTCTGCATGAGTTCGATTTTAAGTTGGATCAAAAGTTCTTTGCTCAGTTTGATGATTCTTTAGTAAATGGTGATTTTGATGTACATTTGGTGGTTGACAAGCAATCTACTTTGTTGTACATGGACTTAACCTTTGAAGGACGTAACAAAACAGAATGTGACCGTTGTTTGATGCCGATTAACCTTCCTGTAAAAGGCGAAGCGATGTTGGTGGTCAAGTATGATGAAAAGGAGCGTATCGAAGGAGATGTTATTTTTATTCATCCCGGCTCACCTGTTTTTGACGTAACCAACTTTATGCATGAAGCAATCTCTGTAGCTCTACCTATAGTAAGCAGATGTGAAGATACAGAAGCTTGTGATGATAGAATTGCAGATTACCTTTCAACAGAAGAAGAAGAAGAGTCAAATCCAGAGAATGACATTTGGTCCGTATTAAATAAATTAAAGCCTGAATAAAGGTTAACTTGAAGCCTCTTTTTGGGGCAACATTAAATATTGAGTTATGGCACATCCTAAATCAAGGATTTCTAAGCAACGTAAGCGCAAAAGAAGAACGCATTATAAAGCTTCTACTCCGCAAATAGCGACTTGTACAACTACTGGTGAAAAGCACCTTTATCACCACTCTTATTGGGTAGGTAGTGATTTGTACTATAAAGGTCAACTAGTAATCAAAGGAGACGAAGAATAAAAGAAGTCCGTTTTTTGGATTTTTCTGCAAATGAATAAATTAGCTCCGAGTCCTTGTTGGCTTTGGGGCTTTTTTTGCTTGTGGAAGCTGATCTATACACCACAAAACTAGTATGAAAAAAGTAATTAACACCCCTAATGCTCCTTTGCCCGTAGGGCCTTATAGCCAAGCTATTCGGTTTGGCAATATTGCTTTTGTTTCTGGACAGGTGGCCATCAATCCCAAAACCAAGGAATTGGTCTGCGATACCATCGAAAATGAAACGACTCAAGTGTTAAACAACATCGGTGCTATCCTTAATCAAATGAGCGCTACTTTTGATGATGTCCTTAAGGTGTCGGTTTTTGTCAAAGACATGGGGCAATATGCACAAATTAATGCAATTTATGCCAAGTTCTTCTCTGGCGATATCCCGCCTGCCCGCGAATTGGTCGAAGTTGCCAGGCTTCCGCTAAATGTTAACATTGAAATCTCCGTGATTGTAGGGATTAATTAAAAAAAACAATAAATGAAAAACGTTCTCTCTGCTGTACAGCCAACTGGCGACTTACACATCGGTAATTATTTTGGAGCCATTCAAAATTGGGTGCGCCTTCAAGGGGAGTATAATTGTACTTATGGAGTGGTGGATTATCATTCGATGACTGCGCCTTATCAGGCTGATAAGTTAAGGGAGAATACTTGGAAAATGGTTTTCCAATTGCTTGCATGTGGGGTGAAGCCGGAAAATTTATTCATCCAATCGTTGATCCCGGAACATGCAGAGTTGTCATGGATTTTGAGTTGTGTTACTTCTTATGGAGAAATGACACGAATGACTCAATTTAAAGACAAGTCTGACCAAATAGCTGGTAAGGACAAAAGTGCTTTTATTTCGGCTGGGTTATTTATGTATCCCGTGTTGCAAGCGGCAGATATTTTGATGTATCGTGCTGATTATGTACCTGTTGGGAAGGATCAAGAGCAGCATTTAGAGCTTTCGCGAAATATTGCCCAACGATTTAACCACCAATTTGGGCAAGATTATTTTGCGCATCCAGAGCCTTTATTTACAGCGACTCCCAAGATAATGTCCACCGCCGAACCCACCAAAAAGATGTCTAAAAGTTTGGGCGAAAAACATTACATCAATGTCTTTGGGGATGAAGCACGTACCCGTAAACAAATACGCAGTGCAGTAACCGATGCTGGGGATACCCCAGATGGTACGATGAGTCCTGGCGTAAAAAATCTATTTGAAATCTTAAAGGCCTGTGATGCGACAGATGTCTATGATTCGTTGATGCAAGACTATAAAAACGGCTCTTTGCGTTATGGTGATTTAAAGCCTGCGGTTGCAGATGTTTTGGTGGGTGTGCTAAATCCCATCCACGAAAAATATCAAGAAATTTTGGGCAACCGAAAAGCCACCAAAGAAATGATTACCGCTTCTTCTTGGGAAATCCGAAAAACAGCGCAAAAAACCCTAAAAGAAGTTCGCTCTATCGTCGGACTACCCAAACTCAGATATTAGTCTTAGTTCTGCTAAACAATGGTTCGGTCATTATTTTGGCAAAAAAAGAAGTAACAAAGCCCTATAAATACGGGCCTTTTTCTATTTAACGCAAGTTATGTTTTTGGCAGTGTTGCGTAAAATAGAAGTTAATGCCTGAAGCGAAGTTTGAAAAAAAATAGATATGCGATCGACCTAAAAACCCCTTCGGGGTTTCCCTGCTTAGCCCATAGTAAAGCTATGGGCTAAGAAAGGTTTGTGATGTAAATACGTAGGCGTAGCGGGTCACGTTGGAGACT
>CAMZKG010000251.1 GCA_947311105.1 uncultured Saprospiraceae bacterium | reverse complement strand
CGAGCACTGCCGTGCTCGACCCTGCGGGATCGGTCGTTCATTCTGTTTGAGCTTCGGGAGCACAATATACTGGTCTGTATCGTTTTTGAATAGCAAATGATAGTCGCTGAGAAATTCTGTCTGTGGCAGTTATTTTTTACCGAACCATTGTTAATTAGTATCTTTGCGGAATGGCCTTCAAACTCAACTCAAAATTTACACCTACGGGTGATCAACCGCGTGCGATAGATGCGTTGGTACATGGGATTGAAAGCGGCGACCCAGCACAGGTATTGCTAGGGGTGACGGGCTCGGGTAAGACCTTTACGATGGCAAACGTCATCAGCCAACTGAACCGCCCTACACTCATCTTGACGCACAACAAGACATTGACGGCACAATTATACGGAGAATTCAAAGAGTTTTTTCCTGACAATGCGGTGGAATATTTTGTATCCTATTATGACTATTATCAGCCTGAAGCCTATATCGCCCACTCTGATTTGTATATCGAAAAAGACCTACAAATCAATGAGGAAGTGGACAAGCTTAGATTGAAAGCTACTTCTGCCCTACTCTCTGGACGTCGGGATGTGATCATTGTGGCATCTGTTTCTTGTATCTATGGTATGGGCAATCCTGAAGAGTTTAAGAAAGGGATTATTTATATAGAAACTGGAAAAATCATTTCCCGCAATCGCTTTTTGTATGATCTTACCGATGCACTTTATAATCGCAATGATGCCGAGCTTCAACGTGGTACCTTTCGGGTAAAAGGTGATACGGTGGACATCAATCTTCCGTATGTTGACTATGGCTACCGAATTACTTTTTTCGGCAACGAAATCGAATCTATCGAAATCATGAACCCCGAAACCGGTCGGCGTGGTGAACGGCTTGATAACGCTGCCATCTATCCCGCAAACTTATATATTGCGCCAAAAGATCGGATGCCCAGCATCATCCGACAGATTGAAGATGAACTATTTGCACAAAGGGATTATTTTGATAGTGAAGGTAAAATATTAGAAGCAAAACGCATTTCCGAAAGGGTCAGTTTTGATTTAGAGATGATTCGAGAATTGGGCTATTGTTCGGGGATTGAAAACTACTCTCGTTTCTTTGACCAACGCAAACCAGGTACTCGTCCTTTTTGCTTATTGGACTATTTTCCAACGGATTATGTTACTTTTTTAGACGAAAGTCACGCCACCGTACCGCAGCTTAAAGCCATGTGGGGCGGAGATCGTGCGCGCAAACAATCATTGGTTAATTTTGGGTTTAGGCTGCCGTCAGCCTTGGACAATCGACCATTGAGTTTTGATGAGTTTAATCGAATAACCAACCAGATTATTTACGTAAGTGCCACTCCTAGTGATTACGAATTAGAACAAACAGAAGGGGTTATCGTGGAGCAAATCATCCGCCCAACAGGATTGCTCGACCCACCGATAGTCGTTCGCCCAAGCATCAATCAAGTGGATGACCTTTTGGATGAGATAAAGCAAAGAATTCAAAAAGATGAGCGAATCTTAGTAACAACTTTGACTAAAAGAATGGCTGAAGAACTAGCAAAATATCTTGTTAGTTTAGACGTCCGCACTCGCTACATACACTCCGAAGTGGATACGATGGAACGTGTAGAGATTTTACGTGATCTTCGCTTAGGGGAGTTCGATGTATTGGTTGGTGTTAATCTCTTGCGAGAAGGACTAGACTTGCCCGAAGTGTCGTTGGTGGCGATTTTGGATGCAGACAAAGAAGGTTTCTTGCGAAATGAACGCTCGCTTACGCAAACAGCAGGTCGTGCGGCTCGAAATCCTAATAGTATTGTCATTTTTTATGCCGATCGTATTTCTAAAGCGATGCAGGCCACCATTGATGAAACAGAAAGGCGGCGTGCCATCCAAATGGCGTACAATGATGAGCACAATATCACGCCCACTGCCATGCGCAAGACAAGAGAAGAGATTCTTGCGAAAAAGACCATTTTGGATATTCGTCCAGAAGCCAAAGCTTATGTAGAACCCGAAGAGCCTGATATTGCGGCAGATCCAATCATTGCCTACATGACGAAAGAGCAGATAGAGATGATGATTAAGGCTACGGAAGCAAAAATGAAAAAAGCAGCGAAGGCTTTGGACTTTATTTCGGCGGCTCAATACCGGGATGAGTTGTTTGCTTTGAAAAAGCGGTTGTAAATGGAGTTGATGGAGTCGAAGCGTTTGTCCTGCAGACTTCAGGTGTTCAATTGTTCAAGTGCGCAATTGTTCAAATGAATGCAAAGAATCAAAATCTTACGCATCAACCAAAACAAACAGACTATCCCCCGTCTGGCGGCGTCTGGCGGGGTCAAATTTGCCAAGATGCCAAAAAAAGCGAAAAATGCCTAATCAAATTTGGGGGTGGACTAATCAACTAACCAACTTAAATACTCGTATCGCTTCGCTACTCGAAGCTGTGAAATAAATTTCACAACCCATTGCCTGCGGCGGCTTTCACTTTGCTCTTTTCTTGGCTTTGATGTAAGATTTCACCTACCAAGTCCCCCTTTCGCCCTTCTCCTTTTTGCCTTTTACCTGCAAAGGAATCACGAGACCCAAAAAAATCTCGTATCTTGTGGCAAAATAAACCGTTTTATGAAAATAATCATCTTGGGTACTGCTCATCCGTTTCGTGGAGGACTCGCTTCCTTTAATGAGCGCCTAGCGTATGAGTTTCAAGATATGGGGCATGAGGTAATTATTTATACATTTACGAAGCAATATCCAGATTTTTTGTTTCCTGGAAAGACGCAGTATAGCGAAAGCGAAGCGCCAAAAGATTTGAAGATATATCGCAAAGTGCATTCTTACAACCCGTTAAATTGGTATTCAGTGGGCAAACAGATTCGCCAAGAAGCCCCCAATGTGTTAATTACTCGATTTTGGATTCCTTTTATTGGTCCTTCTTTGGGTACGATTATCAAACAGGCAAAAAAGGGGAATCAGCTAAAAGCCATTTCCATCATTGATAATATTGTCCCGCATGAATCACGTCTTGGAGACCGGCAATTATCTAATTATTTTACGAAGCAGATTGATGAATTTGTGGTCTTATCTAAATTTGTTGGAGAGCAATTACAAGATTTCATCACGAATCAGCCTGTACGTTTTGCGGCACACCCCATTTATGACAACTATGGAGAAATTGTAGATAAACAATTGGCTATCAAGCACTTAAAACTAGACCCGTCAAAGAGATACATTTTATTTTTTGGATTTATTCGAGATTACAAAGGTTTGGACTTGTTGTTGGAAGCGATGGCAACGGAGACTTTACGGAAGCAAGATATCCATCTAATTGTTGCTGGTGAGTACTACTCTAATGAAGAAAAATATCAAACACTCATCGACCAGCTTAAAATTCGAGATAAGCTAGAACTTTTTAATCATTTCATCCCCAATGAAGAAGTCAAATACTATTTTAGTGCAGCAGATTTGGTCGTACAAACCTACCACTCTGCCACCCAAAGTGGTATCTCTCAAATAGCTATGCACTTTGAAGTGCCTATGGTCGTGACGGATGTAGGTGGGCTGAAGGAGATTGTCCAACATGAGATCAATGGATATATTGTTGAAAAAGACCCAATGGATATCGCAAAAACCATCACTAAATTTTATGATGAAAATAGAGCGCAAGATTTTAAGGAAAAGATAATTGAAGGTAAAAAAATGTATTCTTGGGGGCATTTTGCTAGTGTGATGATTGAAGGGGTTAAAGGTGAAGGGTGAAGAGACGAACGGTCGTTCGTCTGTACTTGCCATTCAGATGAAGGGTGAAGAGACGAACGGCCGTTCGTCTGTACTTGCCATTCAATTAAAGGGTGAAGAAAAAAAAAAAGATAATGCAGAAAAAAATAAAGCAAGTAATAGAAGAAAGCATCTCCGTAAAGCAAGCCATTTTGCAGGACAAGCGGCTTTTGGCAGCTATTCAGCAAGCAGTGGAAGTATCCACCCAAGCCTTTCGTGCGGATAATAAGCTGCTTTTTTGTGGCAACGGGGGGAGTGCGGCAGATGCCCAACACCTTGCTGCGGAATTTTCAGGACGATTTTACCTGGATAGAAAGCCACTTTTTGCGGAAGCGCTGCATGTAAATACATCCTATTTGACTTCGGTGGCGAATGATTATGGGTTTGATGAAGTTTACTCAAGGATGGTGATCTCCAAAGGGCGTAAAGGGGATATTTTGTTTGGATTGTCAACTTCTGGCAACTCTCCGAATATCCTTCGTGCTTTTGAACAAGCCCGCAAACAAGGCGTAATGACCATTGGAATGACTGGCCAAACGGGCGGGCAATTAAAAGAACTAAGTGATATTCTAATCAATATTCCGTCTCAAGATACCCCCCGGATCCAAGAAGCGCATATTACTGTTGGGCATATTATTTGTGAATTAACTGAAGCGGCGCTATTTTGAGCTCCTTCCTGCACATATCAGCTTTACGAACCGACAAGATTGATTCTACTTGGACAATTTTTTTGGATAGAGATGGAGTGATCAATAAAAGAATAGTAGATGATTATGTAAAATCCCCAGATGAGTTCGAGTTTCTACCTGGGGCACTTGAAGCGATTAGACTCATTTCTAGAAAAACACGACGAGTAATTATTGTTACAAATCAACAAGGTGTTGCCAAAGGTCTGATGTCATCTCAGGATGTGGATAGAGTACATGATTTTTTGCGCAAGCAGGTAATGGAAACTGATGGACGGATAGATGGCATCTATTTTTGTCCTGAGTGGGCGCATCAGGCATCCAATTGTCGCAAGCCCAATTCGTCGATGGCAGTTCGAGCAAAACAAGATTTTCCTGAGATTGATTTTACCAAATCAATCATGGTCGGAGATATGCCTTCTGACATTGAATTTGGTAAGCGACTAGGCATGACGACTGTATGGCTACAAGGCGATGGGGAAACTGATTATTCTGGCGATATAAAACCTGACTATTTTGCTTGTAGCCTTTGGGCTGTTGGTGAGATATTCCAATGATGATGGCTGAAAAATCGTTGTTTTTATTATGTTCAATTGTGCAATCTTGCAATTATTCAACTGATTGCCAGATGAAATAATTGCTAGGAAAAATTTCTTGTTGCTTGTCTTTTTTAGCGAAACCCCACCAAAGTGCCCCTTTCTGTAACGGGTATAAGCGGTGTAGCGGTGTAGCGGTATAACGGGTATAAGCGGTGTAGCCCGATGAGTGGGTTCCAATGATGGTTATAAAAAAAACGCTTAAACCTGCGAACAGGTCTAAGCGTTTGTATCATGTGAACTCTAAGCAATTAGAAAGCGTCTTTTTTAGTCTAGTGTCTGCTGGATTTCATTGATTTGGTATGCTTCAATTTCATCTCCCACTTTAATATCGTTAAAGTTTTTGATAGAAAGTCCACATTCCATGCCATTTTTCACTTCTTTCGCATCATCCTTAAATCGCTTCAAAGAAGCAAGGTGTCCAACGACGCCTTCTTTGGTTGGATAAATAACCACGCCATCACGAATAACCCGCACCATACTATTTCTAGTGATCTTACCCGATTGTACATAACAACCAGCAATTTTTCCAATTCGAGAGATAGAGTAAACTTCTCTAATCTCCACATAACCCGTGACTTCTTCTTCTTCTTTAGGCTCTAACAAGCCTTCCATAGCGGCTTTGACATCATCAATAGCTTCGTAAATAACGCTATAGGTCTTAATTTCTACCTTTTCCGTTTCTGCTAATTCTCTAGCGGCCGCAGAAGGTCTCACTTGGAAACCAATAATAATCGCATCCGAAGCCGAAGCCAATAAGATGTCCGATTCAAATATTTGTCCGACCGCTTTATGGATGACATTTACTTGGATAGTCTCTACGCCTAATTTGATTAAAGCATCAGAAAGTGCTTCGACCGAGCCATCCACATCTCCCTTAACGATTAGGTTCAATTCTTTAAAGGAACCTAAAGCCAAACGGCGACCGATTTCATCTAAGCTGATACGGCGTTGAGCCCGGTTAGATTGTTCTCTTTTAATCTGGGCGACTTTAGATGCTATTTGTCTAGCTTCCGAAGCGGATTCAACTTCTTTAAATACTTCACCCGCTGCTGGCGCACCATCTAATCCCAACACCATTACTGGAGTTGAAGGTCCAGCCGATTTTACTTTTTTACCAAGGTCATTCACAATAGCTTTCACACGTCCTGAGAATTCTCCAGCGACAATAGGGTCGCCAATATTAAGCGTACCTTTTTGGACGAGCATTTTGGCAACAAATCCTTTTCCTTTTTCGAGAGAAGCTTCAATTACAGATCCTAGAGCTGGTCTATCCGGATTGGCTGTCAATTCCATTACTTCGGCTTGAAGTAGTATTTTTTCGAGTAGTTTATCGACGTTTAGCCCTGTTTTTGCCGAAATATCTTCAGACATATACTCACCGCCCCATTCTTCTACCAAAATATTCATGGCAGCAAGGTCTTTTTTGATCAATTCTGGATTAGCACCGTCTTTATCTATTTTATTAATGGCAAAAATCATCGGCACGCCAGCTGCTTGAGCGTGACTTATCGCTTCTTTAGTTTGAGGCATCACCCTGTCGTCTGCCGAAACAATAATCACCGCAATATCCGTCACTTTTGCTCCCCTAGCTCTCATCGCTGTAAAAGCTTCGTGACCTGGAGTATCTAAGAAAGTAACTTTAGAATCTCCTACTGCGACTTCATAAGCACCGATGTGCTGAGTGATTCCCCCCGCTTCTCCAGAAGCGACCTTAGCGGATCTAATATAATCCAATAAAGACGTTTTACCATGGTCAACGTGCCCCATGATTGTTACAATTGGAGCTCTCGGCAATAAATCGTCTGGATCATCTTCGTAATCGTCCACATTGAGATCCAATTGTTCTTCTGCAGAAATAAATTCTACTTCACGATCAAATTCTGTAGCGACTAATTCAATAATCTCAGCATCCATTCTTTGGTTAATAGAGACGACAACCCCAAGGCTAAAGCAAGCCGAAATAATATCCACAGGAGTTACATCCAACAAACTAGCAAACTCAGAAACAGAAATAAACTCTGTAACTGCAATTTTGCCTAAGTTTGCTGTTTCCATTTCTTGCAACTCAGCAATTTCGGATTTCTTTTCTCTAATATCTCTTCTTCTCTTCTGACGTTTTTTGGAAGCTCCCGTATTCAGCTTAGCCATTGTTGCCTTCAACTGCTTGTCAATTTCTTGTTGAGAAACTTCTTTTACTTCATTTCTCTTGCTAGGCCCCCTTCTATTTTGTTGATTCCCTCGTCTATTTTTATTTTGATTATTGCGCGACCTACCACCGCCACCACCAGAAGCCTGCCCCTGATTAGTTTTAACCACTTTTTTGACGGTTCTTTTTCTTGGAGACTTCTTATCAGATTTTTTGGTTGCAAACTTAGAAGTATCAATCTTACCCATAATTTTCAGCCCCTTCAGAGTAGGCGTTTTATGTTTAAGAAACTCTTCTTCTTTTTTCTTTGGTTTTTCGTCCTTAGTTGTAGGCTCTTCAGCGGCTGGTACGGGCGCAACGTCTTTCTTAGGCTTTGACGCTTCTTCAAGAGGCTTGGACGCTTTTTCAAGAGGCTTGGACGCTTTTTCAAGAGGCTTTGACGGCTCTGCCTTTGGCTTAGGATGCTCAGGGGCAGGTTTAGGTTTTTCAGCTACAGGTTCGGCTTTTTTCACCTTTTTAGGCTTGTCCAAGTCAATTTTGCCTAAAATTTTTGGTCCTTTGAGCTGGTGTTTTGTCACCACTTCATCTTCCTGCTTTGGCTTTACAGGTTCAGGCTTCGGTTCTACCTTTTCGGGTTTCACTTCGGGCTCTGGTTTCGGCTCGACCTTTTGGACATCGGGCTTAGGTTTTGGGACATCTACAATAATATCCTTTTTAACCTTAGGCTCTTCCTGTTTTTGCACAGGACGAGTACCGATAACCATGTTATCTGCTTCTTGCTTTTCAGCAATAGAGCCTTGAAATTTTTGAACCAATGCCGCATACATCTCATCGGAGATTTTTGCATTTGGTTTGTTGGTAATATCAAAGCTATTCTCCGTGAGAAAATTCACGATAGTTGTCGTAGCGACATTAAGCTCTGAAGCTGTTTTTACCAAGTTGCGTTTAGCCATACAGTAATTTAAATTCTCTCCTTTCGGAAAATCGACACAAATGTACAAAAACCTTTGCACAAAAGGGTGCTCAATCGCAAAATCTATGCGATAAAGCATCATTTTCTATTCAAAAGCCGCAAACAGGGAGTAAAGCACAGCAATACTCCGAACTTACGGCGCATTATTCTCCTTGATCTCCTTCGAGCTCTCTCTTAAATATCTCTCTCACTCCTTCGATCGTTTCTTCTTCCAAATCTGTTCTACGCACTAATTCTTCAACAGATAAAGATAACACATTACGTGCAGTATCACATCCGATTCCTTTTAGAGCATCAATCACCCAATTTTCGATCTCATCCGTAAACTCATCAAGGTCCACATCGACTACTTCTTCATAAACCTGATCGGCACGATACACGTTAATTTCGTAGTCGGTTAATTTAGAAGCCAATCTAATATTTGTTCCACCTTTACCAATAGCCAAAGATACTTGATCTTGATCTAAATAAACATCCGCTATTTTCTTCTCTACATTCAAGTCAATAGAACTCACTTTAGCGGGAGTCAAAGCTCTTTGAATAAATAGCTTTTCATTGGTTGTATAAGGTACGATATCGATGTTTTCGTTTCTTAGCTCTCTGACAATTCCATGAATTCGTGAGCCCTTCATCCCGACACAAGCACCTACTGGGTCGACTCTATCATCATAAGACTCTACTGCCACTTTGGCTCTTTCACCAGGGAGACGGACAATTTTCTTAATAGCAATAACGCCATCTTCAATCTCAGGCACTTCTTGCTCCATTAATTTTTCTAGGAAAGTGCTATCCGTTCTAGAGATAAAAATCTGTGGATTATTATTTTTCAGCTCTACCCGTGTAATAACCGCTTTCAACAATCCGCCTGGATCGAAGCGTTCTCCACGAATCACATCCACTCTCGGCAGGATTAATTCGTCCCCAGTAGCATCATCAAACACCAAAATATCTTTTCTAAGAATTTGGTTGACTTCACAAGTAACAATTTCTCCAATACGGTCGATGTATCTTTTATACACTTCATCTTTTTGGAGATCCATAATTTTAGTCATCAAGGTTTGCCTTGCCGCTTGAATGGCTCTCCGCCCAAACTCTTGGAGATAAAGGCGCTCATAACATTCATCTCCTATTTCGTAGTCTTCATCAATTTCTAAGGCTCCTGTAATGGAAATTTGGCTTTTTTCATCGCCGACTTCTCCATCGCTCACCACTTCTCTAATTCTCCACAGCTCCAAATCACCTGTAGAAGCATTGACGATGACATTAAAGTTATCATCAGAGCCGAATTTTTTCTTGATAAGGGTTCTAAAAACATCTTCCAAAACTCTGACGAGCGTTGGGCGATCAATATTTTTGACATTTTTAAACTCCGAAAACGTATCTACTAAATTTAGCATTTTTTCACTTTTTCTTGTTAAATGAAATCTGAACGACTGTGTTCTTTATTTTTGTAAACGGGAACTTGGTCTCGACCCTTTCCCGAATTTTCTTTTTACCTTCCTTTCGGACAATTTTTTGGCGCAGCGTGATACCTTCTTCATCAGCGGCAACTAAAGTACCTTTTTCTTCGGGAGCTTCAATCATTTTCACTTTGACTTCTCTGCCAATATTCTTGGTGTACTGGCGCAAAATTTTTAGTGGTCGCTGAATCCCAGGCGAAGACACTTCAAGGGTGTATTTCGTGTCTTTCCAGACAAATTCGTCTATATATGCTTCAAGGTGGCGGCTAATGACTTGACATTTCCGCAAGGACAACCCCGAGTCACAATCCAAAAAGACATTCAACTTTTTTCCCGGAAGGGACTCTATCTCAACGATAAAACAATCTTCAAAACCTTCTTCCTTAAACTTTTCTTCAAGGACTTTGGTCGCTGTGGCAATAATTTCCATTCGTATAATGGTATAAAAAAGAGGGAACCAAATGGTTCCCTCTTATTCTTTCTTTAAATTCTACCGCAAAGGTAAGGGTAAAATTGTTAATATCCAACACTAATTACTTTAGTTGTTGAAATTAATCATGTGATTGTGTGGGTGATAATAAAGGAAAGCCCACAGGATGATAAAAACAATCAAATAAATTATCACGCCAAGCACAAATAACCCTTTTTTAGTAGGATGGTCTATATGGTCACTCATATTGTTAATTTTTCAATGGTGAAGCAAGTTATATTGAAGCACAAAGGAAAAGAAAATCCCTTTAATCTCAAAATTTTTGTCTATTTATCTTACCAGTCGGCTTTGAAAAGCAATTTTTACTAGGCTAGCGGTGCTATTGACGCCTAGTTTGCGCATCAAGTTCTTTTTGTGGACACTGACGGTTTGGTCACTAATAAAAAGCTGTTCGGCGATTTCTTTATTGGACAAAGCTTCCCCTATCAGACCTAAAATTTCTACTTCTCTTTTAGTGAGATTATTTTTTTGTACGAATCGGTCGTCTGTTTCGAAGGTAGATTTTTGGCCTAAGCCATTCATTGAGCTAGTGTTAGGAAGCTTGACTCCTTTTCCAAAGAAGATTTCTCCCCCCAATACTCTTTTAATCCCATCCATCAAATCTTCTTTGGGGGCACTTTTGAGCATATAGCCATCGACTCCATTCCGAAAAGCCTTTTTGACATACTTAGGGTCATCATAGCTAGTCAACACCATGATTTTGATGGGTGGAAACTCCTTTTTAACCTTGGCAATCAACTCCAAACCGTTTTCGTCTACTAGATTCAAATCTAGCAACAATAAATCTGGATGCATCTTAAACAATAAAGGAAATAACTCTCTAGCATTGTAGGCTACAGACACTGTTTCTGCTTCTTCAATACTATTTAGCACTGATTTCATCCCTTCTACAAACAACAAATGGTCATCCACCAGTACGACCTTAAACTTTTCTATATTCATTTTAATTGGTTCTAAGTAAGTGACCTAAATTTGTCACAAATTGAATTTAAAAGCCAAATAGCCTTATTGATGTAGTGTCTTAGTGCTTGTGCGGCTACTAACGTCTAGCAAATTTAAAGGATTCTACGAAAAAATACCATTATTTGGTTAGGTTTCTACATTTTTTTTTTTACACTTAGTCAATATTATTAGATTTAGCGCCTTAGCCCATGTGCTAAGCAGGAAACCTACGGGATTTTGGGCTGACCGTATATTTATTTTATTAAACCTAGCTTCGGGCAACAGGCCTATTTTAGACACCCTAAGCCTAAGAGCTTTACGGTTCAACCTATAAAAACGACAATTCACCGAAAAAAGCTATGTCAAGCGCCCAAAAAGGTTTTGTTTTGCCTGACCAAGTCGCCATTATAGCGTTTTGTTAACCAATTGAAATCATGAAAAAAGCAGTCTTTTTAATCAGCGCCATTTTTATTTCCTTTTTAGCGCAAGCGCAAACCCAAACAATAAAAGGAATCATCATCGACAAGCAATCCGAATACCCGTTGATTGGAGCATCGGTCATCATCGCAAATTCGGAGCCACTACTAGGAGCGACGACGGACATAGATGGTGTGTTTAGAATTGAAAACGTCCCACTAGGTCGTTATACGCTTCACATAGAGTACTTGGGCTACGAGCCCGTCGTCATCCCCAACATCGTCGTCAGCTCCGCCAAAGAAACCGAAGTGAACATACAAATGGAAGAAAGCCTAATCCAAATCAACGAAGTGGTGGTGTCCGCCAACAAAACAGCCAAAGGACAAGTGACCAACCAACTAGCAACGGTGAGCGCTCGGAGTATTTCGGTAGAAGAAGCAGGACGATTTTCGGGTACTTTTGGCGACCCTGCCAGGATGGCTCAAAACTATGCAGGCGTAAGTGGCGCCAGTGATGACCGAAATGACATCATTATTCGGGGCAATTCTCCGCTTGGGGTGCTGTGGCGCATGGAAGGAATCGACATCCCCAACCCAAGCCATTTTTCCGTTCTTGGCACTACGGGCGGCCCTGTTAGCATGTTGAATATCAACAACTTAAGTAATTCAGATTTTTTCACTAGTGCTTGGAGTGCGGATTATGGCAATGCACTTTCAGGGGTTTTTGATATAAAGCTAAGAAACGGCAATAGAGACAAAAGAGAATATTTAGGGCAGATTGGCTTTAATGGTTTTGAGTTGGGCGCCGAAGGTCCCTTCAAAAAAGGGAATAAAGCTTCTTACTTGGTTAATTACCGCTACTCCACCCTAGGCGTATTCAAAGCGGTTGGGATTGATTTTGGGCTAGGAGACGCTGTACCAGAATATCAAGACTTGACCTTCAAGCTTAATATGCCGACCGAAAAATCAGGTATCTTCACCCTTTGGGGCGTGGGCGGTTTTAGTGCTATTCACATCGAGCCCAAAGCAGAAGAAGACGAAAGCAATCAAGTTTTTGCTTATGACGCTACAGATGTCCGATTTGGTTCTAATACGGGCATTATGGGTGGCTCTCACACCTATTTTTGGAACAAAAACACTTATACGAAGCTAACCGTCGTGGCTTCTACTACGCAAACTACGGGGCATGTTGATTCTGTGAGTATTGACAGCGTGCAGACCAATTATTTCAACTACAAGCATGCCCAAAATAAATATTCCGCTCATTTTAAGCTCAATAAGAAATTCACGGCTAAGAATACGCTTACCACGGGAATCATCTATGACTTCATCAATCTTGGGATACATGATAGTACTTTGGTGGCGCCAAATATTTTTGACGAAACCAAGGGTTTTGATGGTGGCTCGTCACTGATTCAAGCTTACGCAAATTGGCAATACCGCGCCAACGACAAGCTAACACTAAACCTAGGACTGCACAATCAATACTACACACTCAGCCAGTCAAATAGCCTTGAACCTAGATTGGGTATCCGCTATCGTGCCACCCCTAAGTCTAACTTTACTTTGGGGGCGGGACTACATAGCCAGCTTCAGCCTGTACCGACTTACTTTATCCAAAATGACAATGGTGAAGAAACCAACAAAGGGCTAGACTTCAGCAAAGCAGTACACACTGTTTTGGGGTATGAGTTCCAATTTGCCAAAAACATGCGTCTCAAGACAGAAGTGTACTATCAACACCTATATAGTATTCCTGTTGATTCTTTTGCTTCGACGTACTCCATCCTAAATGGTGGCGCTGCTTTTTTCACGCCTGACACGCCCGATTTGGTCAATGAAGGCACTGCCGAGAACTACGGCTTAGAAATAACACTTGAGAAATTCTTTTCGGAAGGATATTATTTCTTGACTACGGCTTCCATTTTTGACTCTAAATATACCGCTAGTGACAACATCCAAAGGAATTCATTTTTCAACTCTAACTATGTGTTTAATGCCCTTGCGGGAAAAGAGTTTAAGATAAGACAACATCGACTTTCTTTTGACACCAAAGTCACTTATGCTGGCGGGCGCAGATATACCCCAACGGATATTGCGGCATCGGCATTGGCTGGCGAGCAGATACTTGATGAATCACAAACTTTTGAAAAGCAGTATGAACCCTATTTTAAGCTGGACTTCAAGCTTTCCTTCAAGCAAAACTTGAAAAGGATGTCCCAAGAATGGTCGATCGACTTGACCAATGTGACCAATCACAAAAACATCTTCCAAAAAGGATATAATGTCCGAGAAAATAAGGAAACAACAACTTACCAAAGGGGATTCTTCCCGAATATCCAATATAAAATATACTTCTAATCTTGCTCTTTTTTGCCTTGTGCCTGCTAACTACTTTAGTAAATAAAAGAGTAACTGTTTAGGTACCCGCACATTTTTGCCATAAAATGCCCTTTTGGCGCCTGTTTTTGCTGTTTTTTTATCACGTAGCGGTGCTACGCTTCAAAAAAAATAGCTTCAACATACACAAAAATGCCTATTTTCTGCATAAAAATAGGGCCACCTAAACAGTTACATAAAAAAATGCTAGCGGCACCAATGGAGTATAAGACACTGATAATCATCATGTTAACGACTCTTATTCCTAAAGTCTTAAAATTAGCACACATGAAAATTCTTATCCTTCAAGGACACCCCAACAAAAATAGCTTTGTAAGTGCGCTTGCGCAAAAATACGCAGAAGGCGCACGAACCAAAGGGCATGAAGTAGAATTGATTCATCTAATTGATTTACAATTTGACCCTGTACTGCATCAAGGTTATCATCAGAACCCACCGCAAGCGTTAGAAGCCGACTTACAAATGATGCAAGAAAAAATAACCGCCTGTGATCATTTGGTGGTTGCTTTTCCTATGTGGTGGGCTTCGCTACCTAGCCTACTCAAGGCTTTTTTTGAAAGGACTTTTTTACCGGGTTACGCCTTTGAATATACTAGCAAAGTCCCTACCAAGCTTCTAAAAGGGCGTTCCGCAAGGTACATCATGACTATGGACTCTCCAGCTTTTTACTATCGACTCTTTTTAGGTGCTCCAGGGTTTACGATAATCAAGAAATCCATCCTTCAATTTTGTGGATTTTCGCCAATAAAACGAACCGTATATTATGGAGTTCGTAATGCTAGTGAACAAAAACGCAAAAATTGGTTAAAAAAAGTCCGTATATTGGGAAGTAATGAATAAGCAAGCCATAGAAAATCAAGCCTGTATCATCGGATTCAAGGATAAATGGATTATGCGCCTAGGAATTCCTATTCTTGGCGGCATCATGCCCTTTATTTTCTTTGCATCTTGCAAGACGGAGCCATTGAGCCGCAGTCAACTAACAGTCGTATTATCCGTACTCAATACTTTTCTACTTTGGCACATGGACAAAGGGATTATCATTTACTTTCGTAAAAAGCTGCCCGACCATAGCGATTATGCTAAGAGATTGTTTCTACAGCTTTCCATTATTTCTATCGCGACTTACCTGACATTAGATACTATTCTTTTTCTTTTAAGCATGCTACCCGACATTTATCTCCCACCCAACGCACCTGCTTGGTCGGAGATTCTTGCTGGTGCGTTTACTATTATTGCGATAGTTCTTGCTTTTTACGAAGCCATGTACTTCTTTGACTTGTGGAAAATAGAGCTTCTTGAAAATGAAAAACTAAAAACAGCCAATACAAAAGCCCAACTAGATGTCCTTAAAAACCAAGTCAACCCACATTTCCTATTCAACTCTTTTAATACTCTGGTGTCCATCATCCCAGAAGAACCTGACATTGCTGTAAAATTTACGACAGAGCTATCTAATTTTTATCGGCACATTTTAACTTTCAAGGACAAAGAATTGATTTCTCTAGAGCAAGAATTGGAATGTATCGACTCCTACATTTATCTGTTAAAAATTCGATTTCAAGACAATCTCATTATTGACAAAAAGATTACACGCTCCTACCCCAACCATTTCATTGTGCCCTTGTCCATGCAAATCTTAGTCGAAAATGCCATCAAGCACAATATAATTTCGCAGTCCAAGCCTTTAACTATTTCCATTTTCATGGAAAATGATCATATTTGTATCGAAAACAACTACCAAGAAAAAAGAGAAACCACATCAACCCATACCGGTCTAAGCAATATCCAAAACCGCTACAAACTATTAGTAGAAAAAGAGATAAAAATCCAAAAAAACAATGAAGCGTTCAAGGTATGCCTACCTTTGATTAAAGCCCAAAACCTATAATTTTTATGATTTACAAAATCCTAGTCATAGAAGATGAAATACCTGCTGCCAATCGACTAAAATCCTTAATCAGTCAACATTTTGCGCAAGCACATGTCCTAACTACTCTAGATAGCATCGAAGACTCCGTCGAATGGCTCAAAACTCACCCTGCACCAGATTTAATTTTTATGGACATTCAGTTAGCGGATGGACAAAGCTTTGATATTTTTTCGCAAGTAGATATCCAATCTCCCGTCATTTTTATTACGGCCTATAATGAATTTGCCATCAAAGCTTTTGATGTCAATGGGCTTGACTACCTCCTAAAACCTATTGACATTCAACGTTTTAAGCAGGCGATTGAGCGCTTTACTCAACAAAGTCAAACGCCCGATTATAGCTCCTTACTCAAAGAACTACAAACTCCAACCAGTTATAAATCTCGTTTTCTTGTAAAGAAAGGTGACCAGTTCATCATTGTCCCTATTGAGCAAGTTGCTTTTTTTCAGTTTTTGGATGGCTATACACATATTTTTACGACAAATAACCAGCGGCTGATTATTGAAGATTCAATCGAAGGTCTAATCCAACAGCTAAATCCTAATTCTTTTTTTCAAGTCAACCGCAAAACCATTCTTAGCATTTCTTCTATTGCCAAAATTAGCACTTGGTTTAATAGCCGTTTAAAAATAGCCACCCAGCCAAATTCTCCCGAAGACATTATCGTTAGTCGTGACCGCGTGAAGGCTTTCAAGACCTTTTTGGGGAATTAAGTTACCTTGTAACTCTAACTCTATGCCTATCTTCATAGGCAAGATTTTTTTTATCACAAAACCTGCGATTAGGTTTACATTTGGTTAGGTTTTCGTTTTTCTTTTTGCCAAGTTTGCCAATCTTCGGTTTGGAAAACCCCGACTCCTTTACACTCTCCGATTCCCAAGAACACACAAGGACTGGTGGTAGAAACCAATAAAACCAAAAACCTTCTTCCAACCACGACCGCCCCACGAAAACACTTTATTCTTTTTTTTGACTCACTTGGTCTTTTAAGGCTTCTTAGCCCAACCTAGGTGCGAGCTCTAACTCTTTTTATTGCTCTTTTTTTTTTAGGGCAACCGGTGCTCCATAATATATAACGATTTGTGTAAGCGTAGTTGCGGATTTAAAAGCACTTACTTTTCAATTTAGCACTACATTTTGTACAAAGATACAAACTTTAATTTTAGCACAAAACCCGCAATT